>CALSBD010000228.1:0-5853 GCA_943373055.1 Rhizobium sp. Q54 | reverse complement strand
AGAAAGCGTTGCCGAAGCCGGCCGCCTTCTCAAACGACGAACGGCCGTCACCGCCGGCGGCCTCATCGGCCCGGCCCAGCCAATAATGCATGCGGGCCAGCGTAATGGGCGACTGCGACCCGTCACCAACCTTGGCGAAGTGGCCCCGGGCGCGCTGTGGATCGCGCAGGAAGCGCAGGGCATACCAGCCCTTATGAAACTCCGCCTCCGACTGCTTGGGGCGGCTTGAGCCCTGGTGGTCGGCAATCAACCGATAGGCTCGGCGCGCGTCACCCAGCTCCAAGAGCTTGCGCGACACGATGCGCTTCTCCTCCCACCATTCGTCAGGCACCACCATGCCAGCGGGATCGCGCGGGGCCTTTTCCAGCCAATTGGCCGCATCGGTCCAGTTTTCCTGCCGACGGGCATATTGCGCGCGGGCGAAAATGTAGGCCGCCGTGTTGGAGAGGTCGCCAGGCACGGCCGCCAGAAGCTTGCCGGCATTGGCCTTCTTCTTTTCCACCGCCAAGCGGGCTTCGGCGAGCTGGAGCCAGCCCGAGCCGAGCTGCCGCGCCACCAGCTTGGCGTCGTCGGCCTTGTCCTTCAAAAGCGCCCGGTTGACGCGGACCCGGTGATCCTCCGCCCGCAAAAGCGAGCCGAATTCGCGGATGATGTCCGATTCCGTATCCCCCGCCATCGCCTCTTCGCGCCACACCTTGCGAATGACCCGCGCGGCGGCGTCGCGATTGCCCTTGGCCATGTGAGCGCGCGCCAACAGCATGGCGCCGCGCGACGAAATGGGTTGCGAGGAGCCAAACGCGGCGATCACCGCGTCAGCCGGCGGGTTTTCGCGCTCAAGCGCCTGTTCGGCGCGTCGACGGAACATTTCAGCGTCCGGCCACGTCCTGTTGCGCGCCGCGAAGGCCGTGATGGCTTCCGCCGACAAGCCGCCGCCGCGCACCAACAGCCAATCGATGATCTTGGCGTCGACACCCGACAGCCCTTGCTTGAGGCTTGTCGCTTCGCCCACGTCGCCGCGCACCGCCGCGGTCACCGCTTCCTTGAACCCCGCGCTTTGCGCAAGGGTTGGCGACGCGCTCATCATTGCGGCAACGGCGGTCGCCGAGAGCAGGAAACAGCCCAACAGTCCGGTTCTCAGCGTGGAGAGCGCCATTCGGTCCTCGTTTCGTCAGATCATACGTCGCCTGCCAACGGCCACCAAGCGGCACAAACGCGGCAACAACGCGGCGTCGGATTGACCGGCACGACTGGGCACGATCTTCCCGCCTTCCTCATCATGGTTGACGACCCTAAAGCAAGTCCGGTGAACAAAACCTTTCCGGGATCGAAAAGCTGTGCACTGAGTGCACTTTATCGCGCGAGCGTGATCCTAACCATTCCCGTCGCCTGGCCACCGGCTTGCCTTGCCGCCTGTCACGGGCGCCTGTATGGTCCGCGTCCGTTTGGCGGTTGTTTTCGAAGCCGTCTGACCGAATGACCGCACCGTAACCCGCCCGAAGGCACAGCCTGGGCCCATCATCGAAGGCAACACCCATGTTAAAGGGAGCTCTCACCGCGCTTGTGACACCGTTTTCGAACGGAGCGGTCGATGAGAAAAAATTTCAAGCCTTCGTCGATTGGCAGATCAAGGAAGGCATCCATGGCCTGGTGCCCGTCGGCACCACGGGTGAAAGCCCGACCTTGTCGCACGCCGAGCATAAGCGGGTGGTGGAGCTGACCATCGAAGTCGCCAAGGGCCGCGTGCCCGTGGTTGCCGGCGCGGGGTCCAACAACACGCTCGAAGCCATCGAACTGGCCCAGCACGCTGAAAAGGCGGGCGCGGACGCCGTCCTCGTGGTGACGCCGTATTATAACCGGCCGAACCAGGAAGGCCTCTATCAGCACTACATGGCGATCGACCGGGCCATCTCGATCCCGATCATCATCTACAACATCCCGCCGCGCTCGGTCGTCGACATGCTGCCCGAAACGATGGCGCGCCTGTTCAAGGACGGCAAGAATATCAAGGGCGTGAAGGACGCGACCGCCAAGCTGGATCGCGTGTGCGCGCAGCGCATGTTGTGCGGCCCGGACTTCATCCAGCTGTCGGGCGAAGACGCCACCGCGCTTGGCTTTAACGCCCAAGGCGGCGTGGGCTGTATTTCAGTCACGTCCAACGTGGCGCCCGGGCTTGTGTCGAAGTTCCAGGAAGCGTCGCTCAAGGGCGACTACACGGAAGCCCTGCGCTATCAGGACCTCTTGATGCCGCTCCACCAGGCCCTCTTCCTTGAACCCAACCCGACCGGCCCCAAATATGCATTGTCGCTGTTGGGCAAGGTCGCGCCGGACACCCGCCTGCCCATGGTGCCGATCACCGACCCGACCAAGCGGCAGATCGAAGCCGCCATGCGCCATGCCGGCCTGATGAACTAGTCGGTGGTCATGCGGCAGACGAAACAGGGGCCGGTTGCCGATCGGTCCCTTGCATGATTTCAGGAGTGAGCCCCCATGGGCGTCAATGTCGTCCGCGGCGGCGCGATCGCCGCGGAGAACCGCAAGGCCCGCTATGACTATGCGATCCTCGACACGTTCGAGGCCGGGATCGTTTTGTCCGGCACCGAGGTGAAGTCGCTGCGCGCCGGCAAGAGCCAAATCACCGAGGCCTACGCCGCCTCCGCCGGCCGCGACTTCGTGCTCTACAACGCCCATATTCCTGAGTACCTCCAGGCGAACCGCTTCAACCATGAGGTCCGCCGCCCGCGCCGCCTGCTCTTGCACCGCCGCCAAATCAACAAGCTGATCGCCGCCGTCGAGCGCGAGGGCATGACCGTGGTGCCGCTCGAGATCTTCTTCAACGACAAAGGCCGCGCCAAGGTGAAGCTCGGGTTGGCCAAGGGCAAGAAAACCCACGACAAACGGGCGACGGAGAAGGAGAGGGATTGGGCAAGGGAGAAGGGCCGGTTAATGAGGGATAAGGGGTGAGGAGCGGTCGAGGCTAACGGCCTCGATCGAGAGTGCCAGTGGCACTCTCGAAGCGACGAACGCCCGGAGCGCAAGCGGAGGGCGGGGTGCGGCTCAACACGCGCCAACTCCTCCCCACAACCCGCTCCTACCCAACGTCGTGCCGGTTCAACCCCCTCTCCCTGTCCCTCCACCTGCCCAAGGGGGAGGGGACGCCTGAATTCGGGATATGCACAGTTACACCGCGGCGCAATCCGCCGGTAAAGTGTGCGAGTGGCATTCTCGAAGCGACGAACGCCCGCAGCATACGCGCTGGAGAGGGAGCTCAGCACAACCGCCGGCTCTTTCTTTCAGGCGAACCCCAGCTGCGCCAACTGCCAACCCGACCTTTCACTTCGCCGGTACGGGGTCCGCGGGCATCTCGACCTGCGTCCCATCCATCCCGCCCGCGCCCTCACTCACCCCCTCATCCTCATCGGCCGGTTCAACCCACGGCGGGATGGGGTCGGCGATGTCGATCGCGAAGCTCATCGATTCTTGGGCGGCGAGGGCGCGGATGATTTTGAACAGGTTGTCGGATGTGGGATTGCCGGTCTCGCCGAGCATGCGCATGAGGCTTTTGGGCGGGATGCCAGTGGCTTGCGCGAGGGCGGGGTAGCCGCACGTGGCCTTGATGAGGACGCGCAGCGCCGCGCGCCCATCGCCGGGATCGCCATTGAGAAAACTATCGGCCGCCACCTGCAGCATCGTCCGCCGCTCCATCGGATCGGCCTGAAATTGCTGGCGGGTGACTTCGTCGTAGGAAGGGTGCCAGTCGAGACCATGACTTTGCATCATCAATCCTCCAAGAGAATGGCGTCGCCGATGCCGGCTTTGAAATCGATCCACGCCCGGCGAGCCCGTTCGATGTCGCTTGATTGACGGTGCTTTGTGCCGCCACCCAAAATGACGACGACCGTTTGTCCCGTCCAACCCAAATACACCCGGTAGCCAGGACCGTAATCCAGCTTTAGTTCAGCGAGGCCACCGCCCAACGACTTGACGTGACCGATGTTGCCATCGCGAACGCGACCGACAGCGAGACGAATACGGTTTCGGACGACAAGTGGAAGACCATCAAGCCAAAGGGGATATGGAAGCCGTCCGTCTGGAAGGCGATACATTCGTGTTTCTATGCTGGGTACCATAAATGTGACCGCCCCGCAACCTAATCGCGAAGCTGCAACTTACGCTATCCCCGACGCTCGGGCAAATGGTCGTCGCGGATGAGATCGGAGAAGCGGGTGTATTCGCCGTTGAACTGCAGTTCCACCGTGCCGGTGGGGCCGTGGCGCTGCTTGCCGATGATGACTTCGGCGATGCCTTTCATGCGCTGCATGTCGGCTTCCCACTTGAACCAGGCTTCCGAGCCCTGGTCCGTGGGCTCCTTGTTCTTGAGGTAATATTCCTCGCGGTACACGAACAGCACCACGTCGGCGTCCTGTTCGATGGAGCCCGATTCACGCAGGTCCGACAGCTGCGGCCGCTTGTCGTCGCGGTTTTCCACCTGACGCGACAGCTGCGACAGCGCCACGATCGGCGTCTGCAGCTCTTTGGCGAGCGCCTTGAGGCCCGTGGTGATCTCGGTGATCTCCTGCACGCGGTTTTCCGAGCCGCGCTTGGAGCCCGAGCCGGCCAAAAGCTGGAGGTAGTCGACGATCAACACATCAAGACCGCGCTGCCGCTTCAGGCGCCGCGCGCGCGCCGCCAATTGGCTGATTGAGATGCCGCCGGTCTGGTCGATCCAGAGCGGGATTGTCGACATGGTCTGGCTCATGGCAACGAGCTTTTCCCAATCGGCGTCGTTGATCTCGCCGCGGCGGATCTTGTAGCCGGGGATTTCGGTCTGCTCGGAGATGACGCGGGTGGCGAGCTGCTCGGCCGACATTTCGAGCGAGAAGAAGCCGACGATCCCGCCATCCACCGTGGTCAGCGATCCGTCCGGCGCGGTCTCCGTGCGATGGGCGGCGGCGATGTTGAAGGCGATGTTGGTAGCAAGCGATGTCTTGCCCATGCCCGGCCGGCCGGCCAGCACGATCAAGTCGGAGCGTTGCAGGCCACCCATCACCCGATCAAGGCTGACGAGCCCGGTCGCGATGCCCGACAGTTTGCCCTCGCGCTGATAGGCGGCGGCGGCCATGTCGATCGACGCCTTGAGCGCGTTTGAGAAGTCGACGAAGCCGCCGTCATAACGGCCTTTTTCGGCAAGCTCGAACAGGCGGCGTTCCGCGTCCTCGATTTGCGCGCGCGGGGGCATGTCGACCGGCGCGTCAAAGGCGATGTTGACCATATCCTCGCCGACGCGAATGAGATTTCGCCGAACGGCCAAGTCATGAACGATGCGGCCATAGTCTTCCGCGTTGATGATGGTGGTGGCGTCCGACGCCAACCGCAGCAGATATTGCATCACCGGCAAATCGGCGATCTGCGCGTCGGCGGGATAAAACGTCTTCACCGTGATGGGCGAGGCGATCTTGCCGGCGCGGATGAGCTGGGAAATCGTCTCATAAATCTTTTGGTGCGCGCCCACATAAAAATGCGCCGGCTCCAGGAAGTCCGACACCCGATAAAAGGTTTCGTTGTTGACGAGGATGGCGCCCAGGAGCTGTCGCTCGGCCTCCGCGTTGTGGGGCGCGGTGCGGGTGAGGCTGGTCGCCTCACTTTCCAGTTTGCGTAGGGGCATCGAGTTCATGGTGATCTCCGTCCCTCGTCTTTTAACCGATCGGTCACGATTCGGGGACGTTGTCGCGAATTGCCCTCAGTCTTCACCGCTGTCCACAGGCTCGTGTTTTCAAAAATTTGAGCCTTGACCGGGCTTTGCGCGCCACGACCGTGAAATGAAAACGGGCAGCAATAAAGCTGCCCGCCTCCAGG
>CALSBD010000227.1:0-5855 GCA_943373055.1 Rhizobium sp. Q54 | reverse complement strand
GCTGAATGCGCCCGACGGCAAGGGCCCGGTGGCGTCCAAGGACGGCAAGGTGGTACCGCCCAAGCGGGGCGAGATGAAGCGCTCGATGGAAGCGCTGATCCATCACTTCAAGCTCTACACCGAAGGCTTCCGCGTGCCCGCCGGCGAGGTCTATGCCGCCGTCGAGGCGCCGAAGGGCGAGTTCGGCGTGTATTTGGTGTCCGACGGGACCAACAAGCCCTATCGCTGCAAGCTGCGCGCGCCCGGCTTCGCGCACCTGCAGGCGATGGACTTTTTAAACCGCGGACATTTGCTGGCCGACGTCTCGGCGATCCTGGGATCGCTCGATATCGTGTTCGGCGAGGTGGACCGCTGATGGCGGCGGTGGCGCCGTGGCTGGGCGGCCTGATCGGGATCGTCTTAATCGGTCTCGGCGCGCTGTTCTGGATGGCGCCACACCGGGCATTCGCGGTGTCAGGCCATGTGCCGTCGGCTTTGCCGGCGGTGATGGCCGGTCGGTATGGGGCGTTCGGCGCCGTCGTCATTGCCCTGGTGGTGATGGCCGAGTGGCGGGCGCTGATGGTGGTTTTGGCGGTGGGCGCGGCGATGGGCGCGCTCGATGCGATGATCGCCGCCCGGTCGGGTGGGTCGGTTGCGCCGCATCTGGGGGCGGGAGTGGGTTCGGCGCTCGGCGCCGCCGCGTCGTGGGCGCGGATGGGACTGTGAGAGGATTGGGGTCATGGCAGTCAGGAGACTTGCGCCCAAGGAGCAACAGCCGGCGTCGTTCGCCTTTACGCCGGAGAACCTTGCCTGGGCGCATGCGCAAGTGAAGAAGTATCCCGAGGGCCGTCAGGCCTCGGCGGTCATTCCGCTCTTGATGCGCGCGCAGGACCAAGAAACGTGGGTGTCGGAGCCGGCGATCCGCTGGATCGCTGAGTTCCTCGACATGAACTACATCCGCGTGCTCGAGGTTGCCACCTTCTACACCCAGTTCCAGCTCGCCCCGGTCGGCACGGTCGCCCATGTTCAGGTCTGCGGCACTACGCCCTGCATGCTGCGCGGCGCGGAAGACATCAAGGCGGTTTGCCAGCACCGCATCCACCACGATCCGTTCCATATCTCCGACGACGGCAAGTTCTCGTGGGAAGAGGTGGAGTGCCTGGGCTCGTGCGTGAACGCGCCAATGGTGCTCATTGGCCGCGATACCTACGAGGACCTCACACCGGCCTCGTTCGAAGCGGTCCTTGATGCTTTCGCGCGCGGCGAGACGCCGCGTCCGGGCCCGCAGGTCGACCGTCAGTTCTCCGCCCCGCAAGGTGGCGAGACAACGCTCACCGCGATGAAGGCGGAGTGACGACGATGACCGCCGTGTCGAATGAGCTGATCTACGAGGTGCTGAAGGCCGTTCAAGGTCGGCTGGCCAACATCGAAGCAAAGCTCGTTGATCACGATAACCGGTTCTTGAGCTTGAGTTCGCAGTTGCGCGGTCTTCACGCCCAAAGCGACGCCCTACACCAAGACGTCACCAATATTTATCAGCGACTGGGGCAAATGGATCAGCGCATTGCGCGGATCGAGAACCGCCTCAATCTCGTCGACGAAACCGCCGGATAGGGGCACGACATGCTCGCCGACAAGGATCGCATTTTCACCAACCTCTACGGCCGCCAGGATTGGGGGCTGACGGGCGCGCGGGCGCGTGGCAACTGGGATGGCACCAAGCGGTTCATCGACCAGGGGCGCGACTGGATCGTCAATGAGGTGAAGGCATCCAACCTACGCGGCCGCGGCGGCGCCGGCTTCCCCACCGGCCTCAAATGGTCGTTCATGCCGAAGCAGTCCGATGGCCGGCCGAGCTATCTCGTCGTCAATGCCGACGAATCGGAGCCGGGCACCTGCAAGGACCGCGAGAT
The DNA here is from genome assembly GCA_943373055.1 of Rhizobium sp. Q54. Lineage (GTDB taxonomy): Bacteria > Pseudomonadota > Alphaproteobacteria > Rhizobiales > Ancalomicrobiaceae > CALSBD01. The sequence goes on along the minus strand of CALSBD010000227.1, from coordinate 3,963 downwards.
CATGCGCCATGATCCGCATTTGCTGGTCGAGGGCTGCCTAATCGCCGGCTGCGCGATGGGCGCGCATGTGGGCTACATCTACATTCGCGGCGAATACATCCGCGAGCGCGAGCGTCTGCAGGCGGCCATCGATCAGGCCTATGAGGCCAAGCTGATCGGCAAGGACAACATCCACGGTTTCCCGTTTGATCTCTACCTGCACCACGGCGCGGGCGCCTATATTTGCGGCGAAGAGACGGCGCTGATCGAGAGCCTGGAGGGCAAAAAGGGTCAGCCGCGCCTGAAGCCGCCGTTCCCGGCCAATATGGGCCTTTATGGCTGCCCGACCACGGTCAACAACGTCGAATCGATCGCCGTGGTGCCGGAGATCCTGCGCCGTGGCGCGAGCTGGTTCGCCGGTATCGGCAAGCCAAACAATGTCGGCACCAAGCTGTTTTGCATCTCAGGCCACGTCAATACGCCGTGCACCGTCGAAGAGGCGATGTCGATCCCGTTCCGCGAGCTGATCGAAAAGCACTGCGGCGGCGTTCGGGGCGGGTGGGATAATCTCCTGGCCGTCATCCCCGGCGGCTCGTCGGTGCCGTGCGTGCCGGCCGAACAGATCATCGACTGCCCGATGGATTTCGACAGCTTGCGCGCCTTGCGCTCGGGCCTTGGCACGGCGGCCGTGATCGTGATGGATAAGTCGACTGACATCATCAAGGCGATCGCGCGCATCTCGTATTTCTACAAGCACGAAAGCTGCGGTCAGTGCACGCCGTGCCGTGAAGGCACCGGCTGGATGTGGCGCGTGGTGGATCGCATGGCCCGTGGCCAAGCCCAGAAGAAGGAGATCGATATGCTCCTCGATGTGGCCGGCCAAATCGAAGGCCACACGATCTGCGCGCTCGGCGATGCCGCGGCATGGCCTGTGCAAGGCCTCATTCGCCACTTCCGCCACGTGATCGAACAGCGTATCGACCAGTACTCCGCCAATCCCCATCCTGTCGCGGTCGCGGCGGAGTGAGGCTTGGACCAAGAACGACCGGGCGTGGAGGGCGCGCCCCAACAAAATGACGGTCTGGACTTTGGGAAACCGCTCGCAAGGGCTCCGATCAACCCCGCACACTGGGGCGACGAGCATGACGATGACAAAGACTTCCCATAAGGCCATCGACGCCGCCAAGGCCGTCGAGGCCTCGACCAAGCTGGCGATGTCTTCGCCGGTGGAACTGACCGTGCAGTCGATGGCGGCAGCCGGCGCGGTCAGCGCGGCGACGTTTGGCTATTGGTACGGCCTGTGGACCGGCGTTGCCCGCAAGGTCGGCCTCACCGGCATGGGCGCCGGCAATTTCGGCCTTGTGACCATGTGGAATGCGCCTGGCGTCAATGTGCCCAAGGCCAAGCCGGTCGATCCGGCGAGCTTCACCGGCCAAGTGGTGCCCTTCAAGGCGCCCAAGGCGGAAGCGCCCAAGGCCGAGCCCGTGAAGACGCAAACAGCCCAGATCGAAGCCCCCGAGGTTTCGGCCCCAGTCGAAGCCGCCAAGGCTGACGTCATTGAGGCCGTTGCGCCGGCTCCCGTGGAGACCGAGAGCGTCAAGCCCGCAAACGTGAAGACGTCGAACGGCAAGACCGCGCGCACGACCGCGAAGGCGCCTGTTGCGTCCGCGCCGGTTGAAGTGGCGGCGGCGCCGGTGGCCAACGTCGAGGCAGCGCCCGCCGTGCCGGTTGTTGAAGAGACCATCATGGTGGCCCCGGCGGCCCCTGAAGCGGGTGTTGAAGCGTCTGTCGCTCCGGCCGGGACCGAGGTCGCCGTGCTGTCGCGTCCGGTCGGCCTAGCCGCCCCGCGCGAAGGCCACGCCGATGACTTGAAGTCGATCACCGGCGTTGGGCCGAAGATTGAGATGGTGCTCAATGACTTGGGCATCTTCCACTTCGACCAGATCGCAGCCTGGTCGCCTGCCGAGGTGGCGTGGGTCGACGACTATTTGAAGTTCCGCGGCCGTATCGCCCGGGACAACTGGATTGCCCAGGCGGACGCGTTGGCGACCGGCGGGCGTGAGGAATACCTCAAGCGGTTCGGCAAGGAGCCGCGGTGAGTGACGGACTAAGCGGGCTTGAGGGCCGCGCGGGCACGATCCAGGCGATCGGTTCGATCGTCACGGCGGTCATTGCTTGCGCGGCGCTGGGGATCGCGACGTGGCAAGTCTTGGAGGGTCGCAACGCCCAGCGCGAAGCGACCGCCACACAAATCTGGCGCGACCACATGCAGGGGGCGATCCAAAACCCCCAGCTGGCCGCGCCGGACTACTGCCGCCTCAAGACCGATGCGGAGGATCGGACGCGCTACGAGTATTTCGTCGGCCTGATGTTGTTCGCGGGGGAGGAGATCCTTCGCCTCGACGCCAAGGTCGCCGATTGGACGGACATCATCGGCCGCGAGGCCGCGCAGCATGCGCGGTATTTGTGTGCCGATCTGGACTGGCGGGATGATTTCTCGGGAGCGCTGCTCTCGGCGGTCGACGCCAAGGTGAATTGCAAGAGCGTGGCGCCCTGCGCGGGGTAGGGGCCTCGCTCACGGGGCAGGTCGGGGTTGAGAGACGAAGATGGCCAAGTTGATCGTCGACGGTCGTGAGATCGAGGTGCCGCCGGAGATGACCATTCTCCAGGCGTGCGAGGAGGCTGGCGCGGAAATCCCTCGCTTTTGCTTCCATGAACGGCTGTCGATCGCCGGCAATTGCCGCATGTGCCTCGTCGAGGTGAAGGGCTCGCCCAAGCCCGTCGCCTCGTGCGCTCAAAACGTGCGCGACCTGCGCCCGGGCCCCAATGGCGAGCCGCCGGTGGTCAACACCAAGTCGTCGCTCGTCAAGAAGGCCCGCGAGGGCGTGATGGAGTTCTTGCTCATCAACCACCCGCTCGATTGCCCCATTTGCGACCAGGGCGGCGAGTGCGATCTGCAAGACCAAGCGATGGCCTATGGCGTCGATGGCTCGCGCTTCGAGCTCAATAAGCGCGCGGTCGAAGACAAGTACATCGGCCCACTCGTCAAGACGATCATGACCCGCTGCATCCACTGCACGCGCTGCGTCCGCTTCACGGCGGAAGTGGCCGGCGTTGGTGATCTGGGCGCCATCGGCCGCGGCGAGGACATGGAAATCACCACCTATTTGGAAGCCGCCATGGGCTCCGAGATGCAGGGCAACGTGGTGGACTTGTGCCCGGTCGGCGCGCTCACCTCGCGGCCCTATGCGTTCGCCGCCCGGCCGTGGGAGCTTCAGAAGACCGAGGCGATCGACGTTCATGACGCGGTCGGCTCCAACATCCGGGTCGATGTGCGCGGCCGCGAGGTGCTGCGCGTGCTGCCCCGGCTCAATGAGGCGGTCAATGAGGAGTGGATCTCCGACAAGACCCGCCACGCGGTCGACGGCCTCAAGGTGCAGCGGCTTGATCGCGCTTATGTCCGCGTCGACGGCAAGCTGAAGGCCGCCACGTGGGGCGAGGCGTTCGGCGCCATCGCCGCGAAGGTGAAAGCCGCCAAGGCCGCCGGCGCCAAGATCGGCGCGCTCGCCGGTCAGTTCGCCAGCGTGGAAGATGTTTTCGCGCTCAAGGCGCTGATGACTGGCCTTGGCTCCGTCCACATGGACGCCCGCTTCCCCGGCTCGCCGCTGCATCCGCGCCACGGCCGCGCGAGCTATCTGTTTAATCCCTCCATAGAGGGGATCGAGATGGCCGACGCCATCTTGTTGGTGGGCACCAATCCGCGCAAGGAAGCCGCCGTGCTCAATGCCCGGCTGCGCAAGCGCTGGCGCATGGGTGGCTTGCCGATCGGTTCGATTGGCGCGCCGGTTGATCTGACCTATCCGGTCCAGCACCTGGGCAATGGCCCTGAGACGCTCGCCGATTTGACGGCTGGCAATGGCGCGTTTGCCAAGGCACTCGCCGACGCCAAGCGGCCGCTGATCATCATTGGCCAGGGCGCGCTCA
>CALSBD010000226.1:0-5856 GCA_943373055.1 Rhizobium sp. Q54 | reverse complement strand
AGGGCGGCGCGGCGGCGTAAACCCGCCGTGCTGGTCAAAAGGAACTCAAGATGCCCAAAGCCGTCTGGAACGGAACCGTGATTGCCGATGCCACCGACACTGTGGTGGTGGAAGGCAATCATTACTTCAGCCCTGAAAGCGTCCGCATGGATTTGTTGACGCCGACGAGCCACACGACGGCGTGTCCCTGGAAGGGCACCGCCAACTACTATTCGATCGCCGTGGATGGCGCGGTGAATGAAAACGCCGTCTGGGTCTATCGCGCGCCCAAGGACGCTGCCCGTGAGATCACCGGGCGGCTGGCGTTCTGGAAGGGCGTCAAGGTCAGCTGACGGGCTTCAGGTCCGCGGCGAACCGACGCCAATTCTCGACATAGTGGGCGGCTGAGCCCTTCAGCCGCGCCACGGCCGCCGCGTCCAGGGTGCGGATCGCCTTGGCTGGCGCGCCGACGATGAGCGAGTTGTCGGGAAAGACCTTGCCCTCGGTGACGAGCGCGTTGGCGCCGACGAGCGAGTTCTTGCCGATGACGGCGCCGTTGAGGATGGTCGCACCCATGCCGACGAGCGAATTATCTCCGATCGTGCAGCCATGCAGGATCGCCTTATGGCCAATGGTGCAATCCGCGCCGATCACCATGGGATAGCCCATGTCGGTGTGCAGCATGGCCATTTCTTGGATGTTCGACCGTTCGCCGATCTCAATCCACTCATTATCGCCGCGCAGCACCGCGCCAAACCACACGCTCGCCTCGTCCTTCAGCCGCACTTTGCCAATCAGGACGGCGCTGGGCGCCACGAAATGGCGATCGGCGGCAGGCACGTCGGGGCGATCGGGGCCGAGCGCGTAGAGCGTCATCAGATGAGGCCTTGGCTCGCGGCAAACGCCAGCTGCAGCACAAACACGCCCGAGCAGGCCGACCACATCAAGGCGATTACGCTCGAGGCCATCAGCCAGCCGATCGGGCGGTTCTCGATCAAGCGGCCGCGTATGGCGTTGCGCATGAGGATAAACGGCCCGCACAGGGCGATCATCACGCAGTCGCGCAGACCGGTCCAAGTCGATTCGAGTTCGACGGCGAACCGAGCCGGACGACCCGTGATCAATTGGATGAGCGAGGCGATCAAGCCAGCCGCCACGAACCCGCACGCGGCACAGTAGGCCGCTAATGCCAACTCAAAAACCATCACGCGTACTCCGAACTCGCCGCGTCTTAACCCTCGACCGCCATGGTAAACGCCCACGGGCGATCTTAACGCTTTGTTAAACATACTTGGTCGGGATGGGGAAGTCTCGCGGCGCGCGCCGAACTCCACGGATTTTCTCACGCGTGGTTAATCCGCGCCGCGCTGCGCCGGGGAGCCCTATGTCGAACACCACCTTGATCGCCGACGAAGCCGAGAGCCGACGCTGGCCGTTCACGCTGATGGTGGCTGGCCTGATTGGGCTGGTCGGTATCGCGCTGATTGATCGCGTGCTGTGGCCCTGGATCGAGCCGTGGTTCGGCGGCACGGTGGTCTCCGACACCACGATCGTGGAGAGCGAGATTGACCGCGACCGGCTGATGGTGCCGGCCAATCATCACCGCTTTTTAGAGCAGCGCCGCGCGCGCAATCCGGGGCGGCTCGACTTAGTGGCCCTCTACCCGCGGATGACCGGGTATCGGCTGGAGGACGCGCCGCATTTTGAGGATACCTCGGCGACCTCGCGGCTGGTGTTTGTGTCCATCTTGCCGCGCGAGGGGACACCGGATCCGGCATTTCGGGTTGCGACCATCTATCAGCGGTTTTTCGTCGGCGCGCCTCTGGAGGGGCCTGGCGGCTTGACCGGGCGGCGTCTTGCCGAAGGATCAGGCCATGAGGACGAGGTCATTTATTTCAAAGGTGGTGCGGTGCGTCCGTTCACGGCGCGCTGCTTTGTCGACAAGGCGGAAATGACCGCGCCCACGTGTCTCGCCGAGTTCCACGCCGGCCGCGACCTAACGGTGATCTATCGGTTCCGTCAGGCCCATTTGGGTGAGTGGCAGCAGCTTGATGGGTCGGTGCGCGAAATGGTGGCGCGCTTCCTAGCGAATTGATCGAACACCTGCCCGAACACCATCCGCTAGAATGATGGCTTGTCTGCGCTGAGAAGCCTCGCCAGATGCCGCGTCTCGGCGGCCGCTGCCGCCTCAAGGGCGGCGAGGCGATTGAGATCGACCAACGGGTCGCCCGACAGCGCGCGTCGGCGCAGCGTGGCCGCGCCAGCGCTCAAGCGGGCACTCAGCAGGGCGGTCGCGACCGGCTCGGGTGTTTGCGGCGGGATGGCGATGGCGTGCCGGGCAAGGGCCTCCACCCGCTCATAGCCTTGGATGCGCGATAGCGCACGGCGCGTCAGCACGCGGCGGGCGGCGAGGGTGATCGCTACCTCATAGCGATCCAAGGCCGGACTGCCGGTCAATGCCATGGTGATCCTCTCTTTCCGTTGAGGCCGTGACCACAAACGACAGCCACCTACTATCCCCGGTTTTTACAAGTTGTGACGCTACCTGAGGGCGCGTTGCTTCCCCTAGCTTTCCGCCAACGCGGTGAACCTTGGATGGGAGGACGAGATGTCAGGTGATGAACACGGTCGAGCCTGTGCGACCGTGCCCGAGCGCGGCATGGCGATGCGGCGTCAGGCGGCTCAGTTGAGCGTGGTGGCCGGCCTTGTGTGCGCCACCTACGGCATTGGCGCGCGGTCTCTATTGGCGCCAACGCGGCAATGCCAGCCGGTGGCATGGGCGCGGCAAGTGGCGGTGTATTTGAGCCATGTGGGGCTTGGCATCACGTTGTCGGCGACTGCGGCGTGGTTTGGGCGGGATCCGTCGACCGCTTCGCACGCCTGCCGCATGGTTGAGTTGGCGCGGGATCAGCGCCATGTCGACCTCGCATTGGCCCGGCTGGAGCAAGCGCTGTGCTGTTGGCGTGAGGCCGATTTGTTCGGTGAGGAGGCGTGACGATGACGGCGGCGCCTTCCGCTCTCTTGCAAGACCGCGTCTTGGGCCTTTTGAGTGCCGCGCGCGGTCGGCGCGTGTCGACGGGCGATGCGGAGCTCCTAGTGTTCGACCGGGGGCCGGTGCGACGGCTGAAGATCGACGGGACCTTGATCGAGCGATTGGTGCGCGACGGCCTCATCATCGCCGAGCCTGATGGCGCTCTCACCCTCACGCCAATCGGCGCGGCGCGGGTGGCGCGCCAAAGCGGTGGTGCCGATGGTTTCCGCGGTCAGCACGGAACGCTCATGCCGATGACGACCGAGGCGGCAGCGACAGGGGAGGGCTCGACCGCCGTGCCAGAGCGGGCGCGCGCCGAGCGGTCTCGGCAGGCGTGCGATCGTCCCTTGGTGGCGCTCGACGAATCGCCGCTGTCCAACCTGGCCCATCGCCGAGATCGGGATGGGCGGGCGTGGATCGAGCCGGTTCATGTGGTGGCCGGCGAACGGCTGAGGGCGGATTTCACCCGTGGGCAGCTGACCCCGCGCGTCACGTCCGACTGGTCGGCGTTGCTGGCGCCCACCGCGCGTTCAAGCGGGCGGGGCGGGATGGCGGAGCTTTCCGACACCGCGCTGGCCGCCCGCGAGCGGGTGACGCGGGCGCTGCAAGCGGTGGGGCCTGAGTTGCAGGGCGTGCTGCTGGATGTGTGCTGCTTCTTGAAAGGGCTCGAGCAGGTCGAAGCGGAGCGGCGCTGGCCGGCGCGGTCGGCCAAGCTTGTCTTGCGCCTCGCCCTTGAAAGCCTTGCCCGCCATTATGGCCTCTCGGCCGAGGCGCGCGGCCCTGCGTCGTCGCCAATCCGCACGGCACGCGCGCCGGCGTGACTATCGTCACGCCGAGAGCACGGTCTCGGCGTCACGGCGGATGCGGGCGAGCATGGAATTGAGGCCATTGGAGCGTTGCGACGACAGATGCTCGCGCAACTTCATGGTCTCAAACAGCTTCTCGGCCTCGACCGCCTTGATGTCGCGGGCCGTCTTGCCTGAGTAGAGCGTGACGAGCACGGCGACCAGGCCCTTGACGATATGCGCGTCCGAATCGCCCTTGAAGATCAAGCGCGGTTCGGGGCCGGACCGGTCGACGGCGGTCGACAGCCACACTTGGCTCGCGCAGCCGGGCACCTTGTTGTGCTCGGCGCGCTCGTCGTCCGTCATCGGCGCGAGCGTTTTGCCCAGGTCGATCACATATTTGTAGCGATCTTCCCAATCGTCGAGCAGTTCAAAGGTTTCCAGGATTTCGTCAAACGTCATTGCCGCCTCCCAGCGTCCATGTAGGACATCGAGGCGGTCTGGCCAATGGACATTTTGGGGAGCTAGGGCGACCTCGCAATGGTGTGAGCCCATGACCGCCTCAAAAAAATCGGGCGCGTCGGTGAGGACGCGCCCGAGGTAGCCGCCAGGACAAAGGGTGAAGCCCCCGCGGCGAACGTGAGTGATGATGACGCAGGCGGTCTGGGCGGACCGCGTGTTAGGGCCGGGCGCGCGGGAGCGGCACGGTGATCGCAAGCGCGGCCGCGTGGGACGTTGGGATCGAGCTCGTGGTGAGCGGCGCGCTCGCCTGCGGCGCGGCCGGTAAGGTGGCCGATGCAGGCGCGGGGCTCTCCGCGGGCAGGTTTTCATCGAGATAGGTGTTGAGCATGCGCACGCCGACGCGGGCGCGTTCGCCCACGGTCACCAACGCGGCCGCTCCGGTCTCGCACGCCGCCGGATTGCGGGTGCAAAAGCCCTTGGCGTCCTCGACAGCGGCTTGCGCGACGCTGAGCGCCTCTAACGGCGAGACCGCCGGAGCCTTTGAAGTAGCGCCGGTCTCAAGAGGCACGATCAGCAAAACGAGCGAGATCCAGAAGGTCGCGCGCAGAAGAAACCACATGACACATCCCTTTGTTGGTGTCGCCGTCCGCTGTCGCCGCGAACTTTTTGCGACAGGGTCATGTCTAGCAGGCTCGCGTCACTGTCAGGTTCACTTCAAGCCCATGATTTGAAACGAGTTTTCATCAAATTTTCGATAAAGTCGAATGATCTTGGTAAGCCTTTGTTAAGCGCCACAGGTCGGTCGGGCTTCGTTAACCCTGTTCGACAATGGCGGCGCGTGGGGGGCTTTGAGGGCGCTGATTGGCTGTTTGAGGCGACATTCCGGTTGTGTTGTTCGGGCTTGTTTAGGCGTTCCTTAAGCCGGGTCATGGCACTGTCCACAGGCCAACGAACAGGGTCTCCCACGTCCCGAAAGGACGGTTCGATGGTCCCCGCGGCCGCCGCTGTGTTTGAGTGGCTTCCAAGGATGAGCGTGTTGCGTACCGAGTTCTTTGTCTCGCTCGACCGGTTTCTCGATGGTCTGGTCCATCCGGACGCGGCCCGCGACGCGGTCCTGCGTGCGCGCCACCGGGCGTTCATCGCGGCCCACCTGACGGCCGGCGCCCTGGCGCTGGCGGTGACGCCGATCTATTGGGCGCTCAATGGCCGATCGGGGATCCTTGAGGTCGCCATCCTAATGACGCTCGCCGCCTTGGCTCCCGTCGCGCTGATTGTCTCGCGCACGGGACGTCTCGCGCTTGGCCATGTGCTGGCCGCCATTGCCATGACCGGGCTTGTCGCCTTCGTCGCCAGCGTCACTGGTGGCTTGTCGTCGCTGGCGCTCCTGTGGCTCATCCTGGTGCCCATCGAGGCCACCTTGTCGGGCCGCCGTGCGGTCGTCATGGCCGCTGTGGCGATTGCCGGTGCGGGCATTGGCGCGGTCGGGCTTCTGGAGATGGGTGGCTACACCTCTCAGCCGCTCGCGGCGGTGCCCCATGGCATGGTGGCGATGATCGCGGCCACCGCGCTCACTTATGGCGCGCTGCTCGCCATGCGTAT
>CALSBD010000225.1:0-5875 GCA_943373055.1 Rhizobium sp. Q54 | reverse complement strand
GAGCGTTGCCGCTAGGATACGTTTGTTCATGAAACTCCCGTCTCACCGCCCGCGCCGGCTTGTCCCCGATCAGCCGCCAGGGGGTGGCCCCCGCTTCATGGATCCGTCCGTTCGCTCTACAGGACCAGACCGATTTTGCAAGTGTGCCTGAGCGGAGGCGCGACTGCTAGGGAGTCCTCATGGGGTGCCAAGACGACTGGCCGTGTGTGGATAACCAGGCCGTGATCCTCGTCCATTGGCGTGCGCAGGGGCGGGATACCGGCAAATCAAGGGGCTTTTCTTTTGGTGGGGGTTCGTGTAACTGACGCGACGCGTGGGGGTCCTTGTGACCGGCCGCGCGCGTGGCGTTTGTTGCCACGTTTATCGACCGTGCTGGACGACATCCCGGCTCGGCCGACCCTCTTCCCGCGGTCCCCTTGGGACCCGGGGCCAACACCAAAGGAGTGACCGATGTCGATTACGGCGGAGCGCAAGCAGGCGCTCATTCAGCAATACGCCACCAAGCCGGGTGATACCGGCTCGCCCGAGGTTCAGGTCGCGATCCTGTCGGAGCGCATCTCCAACCTGACCGAGCACTTCAAGGGCCACCAGAAGGACAACCACTCTCGTCGTGGTCTTCTGAAGATGGTTTCGGCTCGCCGCTCGCTGCTCGACTATCTCAAGTCGATCGACGAAGCGCGCTACAAGAGCATCATCGAGCGTCTCGGCCTGCGCCGCTGACCTCCCGGGGCCCCGGATGCCTTGGCATGGGGGCCCCTTCGCTTTGGCCGTCGCGCACCTCGCGCCGGCCCCGTGGACCACAACTTGGGCCACGTCTTGGACCAAATCTTGGACCGCAAGGGCGCCGCAGCGGCGCTCGCGCGGGTCCAGCCTCGGTTCGTCGGAGCTTCGTGACCGACCAACCGCCGCCGCGCGGGCATGGGGCCTGACGCGGGGATATCCGTTAGACGCATGAGACCGTTCGCATGGGCCATGGGCCAGATCGTTGGAGCCTCTCGAAACCGCGCCGCGGCTTCGGAGCCTCTTGCCGTCTTGCTCATGGTTCTTTCGTCCGTTCGCCGATGGAAAGCGCGCTCACGACGTGCGGCGTGCGTCGCAATCTGAAGGACTGAAGACACATGTTCGACATTCAAAAGGTCGAGATCGAGTGGGGCGGCCGCCTCTTACGCCTCGAGACCGGCAAGATCGCCCGCCAGGCCGATGGAGCGGTTGTCGCCACCTATGGCGAGACGACCGTTTTGGCCACCGTCGTCTCCATGAAGGAGCCGAAGCCGGGCCAGGACTTCTTCCCGCTCACGGTCAACTATCAGGAAAAGACCTTTGCGGCCGGCAAGATCCCCGGCGGCTACTTCAAGCGTGAAGGGCGCCCGTCGGAGAAGGAGACCCTGGTCTCCCGTTTGATCGACCGCCCGATCCGCCCGCTGTTCGCGGAAGGCTATAAGTGTGACACGCAGGTGGTCTGCACCGTGCTGTCGCACGATCTGGAAAACGATCCCGATGTCGTGGCGATGGTCGCGGCCTCTGCGGCCCTGACGCTGTCGGGCGTGCCGTTCATGGGCCCGGTTGGCGCGGCGCGCGTGGGCTACATCGATGGCGCCTATAAGCTCAACCCGACCCTGGACGAGATGAAGGAATCGAAGCTCGATCTCGTCGTCGCGGGCACGGGCGAAGCGGTGCTGATGGTGGAATCGGAAGCCCAAGAGCTCTCCGAGGAGATCATGCTGGGCGCCGTCATGCACGGCCACACCGGCTTTCAGCCGGTGATCGACGCGATCATCCGGCTGGCCGAAAAGGCCGCCAAGGAGCCGCGCGACTTCCAGCCCAAGGACGTGTCGGCGATCGAGAAGGCGGTGCTGGACATCGCCGAGGCGGACCTGCGCGCCGCCTATCGCCTCACCAAGAAGCAGGAGCGCTATGTCGCCGTCGACGCCGTGAAGGCGAAGGTGATGGCCGCGCTGTTGAAGACCGAGGACAACCCGGCCGGCTACGACAAGGAAACCCTTGGCGGCGTGTTCAAGGAGCTCCAGGCCAAGATCGTGCGCTGGAACATCCTCGATGACGGCATCCGCATCGACGGCCGCGACCTCAAGACCGTGCGCCAGATCGTATCGGAAGTCGGCTTCCTGCCGCGCACCCACGGCTCGGCGCTGTTCACCCGCGGTGAGACGCAGGCGATCGTGGTGGCGACGCTGGGCACCGGCGACGACGAGCAGTTCATCGACGCGCTGGAAGGCACCTACAAGGAGCACTTCCTCTTACACTATAACTTCCCGCCCTACTCGGTCGGCGAGACCGGCCGCATGGGCTCGCCCGGCCGCCGCGAAATCGGCCACGGCAAGCTCGCTTGGCGCGCGGTGCGCCCGATGCTGCCGCCCAAGCACGAGTTCCCCTACACGCTGCGCGTCGTCTCGGAGATCACCGAATCGAACGGCTCGTCGTCGATGGCGACCGTGTGCGGCTCGTCGCTTGCCCTGATGGACGCCGGTGTGCCGCTGAAGCGGCCGGTGGCGGGCATCGCCATGGGCCTTATCAAGGAAGGCGAGCGCTTCGCGGTGCTCTCCGACATCCTGGGTGACGAGGACCACCTCGGCGACATGGACTTCAAGGTGGCCGGCTCGGCCGAGGGCATCACCTCGCTGCAGATGGACATCAAGATCCAGGGCATCACCGAGGAGATCATGAAGGTCGCCCTCGAGCAGGCCAAGGGTGGGCGCGAGCACATTCTGGGCGAGATGGCCAAGGCGCTGACCGGCGCCCGCGCCGAGCTGGGCGAATTCGCCCCGCGCATCGAAGTGATGAAGATCCCGACCGACAAGATCCGTGAAGTGATCGGCACCGGCGGCAAGGTCATCCGCGAGATCGTCGAAAAGACCGGCGCCAAGGTGAACATCGAGGACGACGGCACCGTCAAGATCTCCTCGAGCGACCAGTCGAAGATCAAGGCCGCCATGAACTGGATCAAGTCGATCGCCTCGGAGCCCGAGGTCGGCATGATCTACGAAGGCAAGGTCGTGAAGGTGATGGAGTTCGGCGCCTTCGTGAACTTCTTCGGCAACAAGGACGGCCTCGTCCACATCTCGCAGCTCGCGCCCAAGAAGGTCGCGGCCGTCAAGGACGTGGTCAAGGAAGGCGACAAGGTGTGGGTCAAGCTGATGGGCTTCGACGAGCGCGGCAAGGTGCGGCTCTCGATGAAGGTCGTCGACCAGGCCACCGGCCAAGAAATCAAGCGCGAAGACGGCCCCGCCGACGGCGAATGAGATATCCCGCGCGGGCGACCGCGTGAGGGATGAGAGAGTTGGAGCCCCCGGTCGGAAGATCGGGGGTTTTTTGTTGGGTGGGGGCAAAAAAGACTTCTTTTGTTTGAGTAACGGTAGAAGTATTTGAATTTTTAAAGCTGGATACTTAAGCATTGCATGATGATAGCGCAAGTTCTATTGATTTTATCAATTTTTACTTTTACTCTCGTTCAAAACTGTTTTTTGAATTGGCCTACAAAGAAATCATGCTGCGCTACTTGATTGCGGGACCGGAAAACATCACCTCAGGGAGATAATGACGGCCAAAGAGGTGTCTTGATGAGTGATCCGATTACCCTAGGCATCATTGCCGCCAACATGCTCGCCATGGGCGCCGAGACGGTCCTAAAGACGAGCATCACCGAAGCGGTGAAGGATGCGTATAAGGGGCTCAAGATCCTTCTTGCGCGCCATGCCCCTCAGGAAGTCGCGGCGCTGGAAGCGGCTCCGGCGTCGAAGGGTAAGCAATTGGCGGTCGCCGAGGTGATCGACGAGAAGGGCGGCGCGGACGAAAGCGAAATTAGGCGCTTGGTGGCGCTGCTTGCCGAAGCCATTGAGAAGGCCGCGCAGGCGCAACCGATCGGCATTGATATTGGGCGGTTGGAAGCAACGCGCGTGCAGCTTGGCCAGATCGAGGTGACGAACGGCATCGGCTTGCGCGCGCAAGAGATCAAGACCGAAGGCGACTTCGTGGTCAATGTGATCAAGGTTGGACAAAAACCATGACGCACGAGACCCATGCCCCGCTCACCTCGGTGGTCGCTGTTCAGGCCCGGTCGATAGATGTCAAGGGCGACCTCAAGGTTGAAATTCGACTTGAACAGGGCAGCTTTCTCTTCCGCCCCACGGCCATCGGCGTTGCCGCGCCGGTGACGATTGAGCCGGTGTTGGACTGGATTGACCCGTCGGAGGCGATCGAGGACGGCGAGGCGAACCTGTTCAGCCTGTTGCGCTGGGACTACCGGCTCGTCGACACGCTCCATGGCCGCGATGCTGAGTTGAAGGCCATTCTTGATTGGGCCGAACACCCATCCTCCTTACGCAGCGCGCGGCTGATCACCGGCGAGGGTGGGATAGGCAAGACGCGCCTTGCGGCCGAGGCGGCCCGCCACTTGCGCGAGCGCGGCTGGACGGCGGGCTTTTTGCCACGGCGTGATGCGTTTCAGTTCGACGTTAATGGCAAGGGTCTTTTGCTGATCGTCGACTATCCGGAGGAACAGCCCGCGCGCACGCAGGCGATCCTGGATGAGCTGGGCAATCAAACCAAAGCGCCCTATCCGTTCCGCGTGTTGTTCTTGTCCCGGCGGTCGTTCGACGAATGGGAACAACAAACGACGCAGCTGCAAGGTCGGTTCGGCCGACAAGCCGTCGCGGCGCCGGCGCCGCTGAGCGAGGAGAGCGGACTTCATCTCGTCAAGGAGGCGGCGACGCGGTTCGCCGGCTTAGTCGGCAAGCCGGTGCCCGACCTCGCGGCGGCGGCGGCGTGGCTGAAAAAATCGCCGCTGCATCGCGTGCCGCTTTATGCCACGGCGGCGGCGGTCCATGCGGTGCTCGCGCCGAAGGAGGCGTTTGGGCTTGGTGGATACGCCTTGTTAAAGGCGCTCGCGCTTCGAGAGATTGACCGGGTGCGCCCCATCTCCAAGGCCATCGGCCTGGGCGAATACGGGCTCGCCAAGCTGCTTGCCCTCGCCATCCTTGGCGACGGGCTGAGCGAGACGGCCACCCGCAACCTGATCAACGCCGACGCTTGCGGCCCGGTCGCGCCGGATGGGTTCGATCGCTTGACGGAAAGCCCCTGGTGGCGACGCGGTCGCCTGGCCCGCCTGGAACCGGACGCCTTCGCGGCGGCGTTTTTCGATCTCGCCTTGTTTGGCTCCCGGTTTCCGAAGGGTGAGGCCAAGCTGAGTGACTGGTTGTTCCTCGCGGTGGAAGAAAACGCCGACACATTCGGAGGGCGGCTCGCGCGAGTGCTGTATGACTTGCAAAATTTGCGGACCGATTTAGCGCAAGGTGGTTTGCATTCGCTTGAAGATCGCTTGATTGAAATGATACACGCGAAAAATTCGCGGCTTGAGTTTTTTCAAGCCCTTTGCTTTCAACAGTTACCACACTGGATTTCAAGATTTCAAATTGAAGTAATAAAATTTTTTATCGATAAGTCCGAGAACATGGAGGCCAAAGCGACGCTCCTTAACAATGTTGGAAGTTTTTATTCAACGCTTGGCGAACGAGAGCAATCGCTAGAAGCGACCAAGGAAGCAGTGGAGATCTACCGCGCGCTCGCCGCCGAGCAGCCGGACGCCTTTACGCCTAGGCTTGCGGTGTCACTGAACAACTTCGCCAATAGGCTCTCGGACCTAGGGCGGCGGGAACAGGCGCTTGAGGCGGCTCAGGAGGCGGTGGACCTTCGTCGCGCGCTCGCCAGCGCGCGACCGGACGCCTTCACGCCCAATCTCGCCATGTCGCTGAACAACCTTGCTAATGTCCTCTCGAACCTTGGGCGGCGGGAACAGGCGCTCGAGGCGGCTCACGAGGCGGTGGACCTCTACCGCGTGCTCGCCAGCGCGCGACCGGACGCC
>CALSBD010000224.1:0-5885 GCA_943373055.1 Rhizobium sp. Q54 | reverse complement strand
AAGCCGGAGCCAGACGATTTGCCGGCGATCCTCAAGAAGCTCCAGAACGGCTTGACCGAGACGCCGGCCCCAGCTGCGGCGCAAAACGTAAGCCCCGAGCAGCCCAAGGCGCAGTGACATGCGCCCCCGAGCATTGATCGAGCGCCTCGCTCCGGCGAAGGTGAACCTTGCCTTGCACGTCACCGGCCGGCGCGCGGATGGCTATCACGAACTTGATAGCTTGATCGCGTTTCCTGGCTTGGGCGACACGGTGGCGGTCGAGGAAGCCGAGACGCTCACGCTGTCCATCGACGGGCCGTTTGCGGACGCGTTGTCAGCGGATGGCGATAATCTCGTGATGCGCGCCGCCTACGCGCTCGCGCGGGCGGCGGCTCAGCCCCCGCGCGGACGGCTCACGCTCACCAAGGATTTGCCGATCGCCAGCGGTATTGGCGGCGGCTCGGCGGATGCGGCGGCCACGCTTTTCGTGCTCAATGAGCTGTGGGGCCTCCGGCTTGATCGCCCGGCGCTGGCCGCGATTGGCGAAGCGCTTGGCGCTGATGTGCCTATGTGTGTGCACGGTGTCCCGCTCAGGGCGCGCGGGGTGGGCGAGGTGATCGACGTCGCGCCCCCGTGGCCTGAGGGAGCTGCGATCGTACTGGCCAATCCCGGGGTGCCGGTTGCCACGCCCGATGTGTTTCGCGCCCTCACCGTGCGCGATAGCCCGCCGCTGCGCGCGCTGCCTCCCGCATGGGAGGACTTGCCCCACTTGGTCGACTGGCTGTCAGCAACGCGCAATGATCTGTCGGCCCCGGCGATCCGCGTGGCCCCGGTGATTGCGGACACGCTGGAGGCCTTGCGGCGCACGCCCGGCTGTAGGCTCGCGCGCATGTCCGGCTCCGGCGCCACGTGCTTTGGGCTTTATGACGACGAGGAGGCGGCCGCGCGGGCGGCGAGCCTTCTGAGCGGTCATCCGGCCGCCGCTTGGATTGCGTCGGGCCCCTTATAAGCGATCACGACGCGGCGCGTCCGGCGCGCAAGACGAAGACAATAACCTCCGCCACCGCCTTGTAGAGGGCTTCGGGGATCTCAGCGTCGAGCTCGACTTGAGAAAGCGCCTCGGCGAGGATGGCGTTTTCCTCCACCATCACGCCATGATCGGTGGCGGTTTTGGTGATGGCCTCCGCCACCGCACCGCGCCCCTTGGCAACGACGACAGGGACGCCACCGTCTTCGTACTTGAGCGCGACGGCGAGCGGCCGCGAAGCCGACTTTGGATTAGCGGGATCGTCGCTCATGCGCGCCGCTCCACGCTGGTCGTGGTGGGTCTGGGGCGCCCGTGTTCGATGGTCACACCGTCCAGATCAATCAGGCCCTCCCCGCCCAGCGCGCGGCGCAAGTCGGCGCTGGCGGCTGCCATGCGGGCGGCAACCTCGGGGCGCTCGGCGACAAGGCGCACATCAAGCCGCTCGCCGCGCAAGGTGAGCCGCGCGTGAACGGGCCCAATTGGCTCTACGGCAATGGCAAACGAGAGCTTCCAGACCGGCTCGGATGGCCCCTCGCCGGCTCGGCGCTCCGGCGCGTCGCGGGTGATGCGGAACGGCACGACATGGGTTTCGCGGCCCACTTGGAAGGGCAGCTCGAACAGCATCTCGCGGGTCTGTCCGGGTTGAGGATCGGTGCGTGCCGGCGCGCCATCGACCTTGGCGTCAAGCGAGGCGTATTGCAGGAGCCGCACGCGCTCGAGGGCGGCGCCAGCACTCTCGGCCAGCTGGCGCAAGGCATTGGGAGGGTCAAGCGTCACAGCGCGGGTTGCCGGCCGCGCCTCGGGGTCGTCGCGGCGAATGGGGGGTCCGGGACGCTCAGCCGGCGGGGCGGGCTCGGCGGCGGCGCCGTCATCGGGGGGCGCGAGCGAAGCCAAGGCCATCAAGATCGCCTTCAGATCGCCTTGCCGCGGGCCGGCTTGCCCCTTGGCCAGCGTCTGCTCAAAGAACACGCCCGATGCAGCGACAGCGGCCTTCAAGGTCTCAGCCGTCAATGTCGCCTTGCCGCGCGGTGCGCCGGGCGTGGGCGCTTCGATTTTCAGCCCTAACAGAAGCGACAACAGGCGCTGCGCTTCTACGGGGAGCCTGGCGGCGACGGCGGGACTGGCAAGCGCTTGGGTCGCCAGTGCGAGCACGGGCGCGAGGTCGTCCTGCCGCGCCAGGGCCTGATGCACCGTGGCAGCAAGCACGGCGCGGGTGGCCGGCGGCGCACTCGCGGGCTCAGACGGTGCGGCTGGGGCTGACGCGGCAGCAGCGGTCGGGAGTCCCGAGCCGAGGGCTAAGGCCGAGGCATTCGCCGCCGCCGGCGTCGGCGCGCTAAAGGCGGTGGACGGGACAGCGGGTATTACCGGCCCGCCAGGTGGCCGTGCGCGGGCGATACCCCCCGGCAGATCGGCACTGGCTCCCCCACCCGGCGGGATGAGTGGCGCGGAGACGGGCGGGGTTGG
The DNA here is from genome assembly GCA_943373055.1 of Rhizobium sp. Q54. Classification (GTDB taxonomy): domain Bacteria; phylum Pseudomonadota; class Alphaproteobacteria; order Rhizobiales; family Ancalomicrobiaceae; genus CALSBD01. The sequence continues at coordinate 3,415 of CALSBD010000224.1, read as the reverse complement.
GCCTGCCGGCGCCGAGCTTACCCCGGCTGCTGGCGCCGATGCCGGGGTGGCTTGGGCGGCGCTTGGCGGCACGGTATTGCCCGGTGTGGCACCGGGAGCGAGGGCTAAGCTGCGACCAGTCACCGGCAGCTCCAGCGCCCCGGCTTGACCGCGAACTAGTGGGACGTGCGGTGCCCCCTCTGCGGCGACGGACAGCACGCCCACTGCAGCAGCGCCTGACGGCAGCGCCACGGGCACCGGCCGCGGCGCGGACGCCGTGGGCGAACTCGTAAGCGTTGCGGCAGCCCCGGACATCGACGGCGCGGGCGGGACTGGCAGCGGGGTCGTCAATATGAGGCGCACGCCCTCGCTCGATTTGGCGACCGTCAATGTCACCGTCGCGCCCACGGTCAAGGTCGGCGGCGCCTTGGCGTCGATCAGCGTTGCGCCGATCTGTAGTCTGGCCACACCATTGGGCAAGCGAGCGACCACCTTAGCCTCGACCGTCGCCCCATCGGCCAAGCGCTGCAGCGTCGCCAGGTCGGTGGAGACCGGTCGTAAGCTTGTCGAGGGCGCAATCGGACCGACCGCCATCACCCGTGTTCCTCGTGTCGCCGCTGGATGAGCCCACGCCCACATCTTGCATGGCCGCTATGATGCGCCACAGGGGGGTTACCGTTCAGTTGACGGCCGGCTTGGACTTGCGCGAAGCGCCCGAATGGCTCAACCATCCCGACACCGCGATGGAGCACTGTGGCCATGACCAGCGCCTTCACCCATGTCCTTTCCTCGAACCTCACCGAGGGCGTCCTCACCTTGACACTCGCCCAGCCGCACAAGCGCAACGCGCTGTCGGAGGCGATGTTGGACGCCCTGCAAACCGCGTTTGATGCCGCGGCCGACGATCCGGCCGTGCGGGTGATCGTGCTGGCCGCCGAGGGACCGGTGTTTTGCGCCGGCCACGACCTGAAAGAGATGACTGCGCGGCGCGCGGACGCCGACCAGGGCCGCGCCTACTTCGCGCTCATCTTGGACCGCTGCGCGCGGCTCATGCAAACGATCGTGCGTCACCCACGGCCGGTGATCGCCATGGTGCAAGGCACCGCGACCGCCGCGGGCTGTCAGCTGGTGGCATCGTGCGATCTGGCCATCGCGGCCGAGCGGGCGCAGTTTTGCACACCGGGCGTTCACATTGGGCTGTTTTGTTCGACGCCGATGGTCGCGCTGTCGCGTGCGGTGCCGCGCAAGGCCGCAATGGAGATGCTGTTGTTAGGCGACATGGTGCCCGCCGCGAAAGCGCTTGAATTTGGCCTCATCAATCAGGTGGTGCCTGATGACGCGCTGGCCGAGGCGACACTCGCCTGGGCGCAGCGGATTGCGGCGAAATCGCCGTTGACGGTGAAGACGGGCAAGGAAACCTTCTCCCGCCAGCTCGAAATGCCGCTCTCGGAGGCGTATCGCCATTGCGCCCAAGTCATGGTGGACAACATGCTCGCCAATGACGCGCGCGAGGGCATCGGCGCGTTTATGGAAAAGCGCGAGCCGACCTGGACGGGAACATAAGCCATGGATGACCAGCCGCCATTCTACGCCACGCTGTGGCGCCGGGCCCTGCCGGTGGCGGCGATCCTGGCGATCATCGCGCTGTTAAGTGGTCTTGTCTCAACAGGCGGCTGGCCGGCGATCATCTTTGGCTTCGCATTGGTGTTCGCGGCGGCCGGTATCGCGAGTCTTGTCGCGTTTTTCGTGCTGCGCGCCCGTGCTGCGGTGTCCGATGGCGCCAATGAGCTTGCCGAGCGGTTCGAAGACCTCACCAATGGCGACGACCCCTCCCCCAAAACACGCCCGCCGGAGCGGACATGAACCACGACAGCTATTCCGACACCTACATCCGCGGCATCTTGAGCGCGGTGAAGACCGTCGCCATCGTCGGCGCCAGCGCCAATGAGACGCGACCGAGCTACTTCGTGCTGAAGTATCTGATCGCCAAGGGCTATGTGGTCTTCCCGATTAATCCGGGCCTGGCGGGTAAAACGCTGCTTGACCGTCCGGTGTTCGCCAAGCTCGCCGACGTGCCCGAGCCAATCGACATGGTGGATATCTTCCGCGCTTCCGAAGCGGCGCCGGGCGTGGTCGACGAGGCATTGGCGCTGTCGCCCTTGCCAAAGGTGATCTGGATGCAGCTGAGCGTGCGCCACGACGCTGCGGCGCGCGCGGCAGAAGCGCGCGGTGTGCAAGTGGTGATGAACCGCTGCCCGAAGATCGAATTTGGCCGCCTATCGGGCGAGATCGGCTGGGCGGGCGTGAACTCGCGCACGCTGTCCTCCAAGCGGCCGGTCTTGGCAGCGGGCTTCCAGCGCCGGGGTCTCTCGGGCGGGGATGGCAAGTGACATTGGTGGCCTTTTCGACCTTGTGGTCCTCATTTCTGGCGGGGGCTCTGTATGTCTTGAGCCCGGGGCCGGCGGTGCTGGCGCTCGTCGGCATTGGCGCCTCGCGCGGGCGGGCGCCGGCGGCGTGGTTCGTGACCGGGCATCTGGCGGGGGATGTGCTGTGGTGCGGCCTTTCGGTGGTCGCCATCGTCGGCGCCCATGTGATGAGCCCGGTTTTGTTTGATAGCTTGGCGATCGTATGCGCGGGGTATTTGTTCTACCTCGGCTCACGCGCGCTCTTGGCGCGTTCGGCGGATGCCGGCGCAGACCTCATTGGACACAAGCCCCTCCAACGCGGCATCGTCTTCGGTCTTACCAACCCAAAGTCCTATCCGGTCGCCTTGGCGATGTTCACAGCGCTCTTGGCCAATGACGCCACCACGCTCTCGTTTGACGCCATGCCGAGCCTGATGGCGGCGGCGTTTTTAGGGTTTCTGGTGGCGGACGTGATCTTGGTTTGGCTCGTCGGCACAAGCCTGATGCGCGCGCTGTATTTGCGCCATGCGCTGGCGATCATTCGCGTCACCGGCGCGTTGTTCATCGGTTTCGCGGTGATGGCCGCTTACGAGGCAGTGCCGCGGCTGTGGGCCATCGCGGCGGGCGCGCTCACAGCGTAAACAAACCGTTACGCCGATCACCCCGAATATTTCGACAATCAAAAACGAATTCTACACACGCTGAAGGATATGGTTGCGACGAGAACTATACGGACGTCGCTCCATGTCACACGAAGCGCCCACTTTCGAGGACCAGCGCTCAGAACCACGCCGACGGGTGTTGTTCGAGGGTTTACTCGTGGGTGCCGGTGGGCGCATCAAGCTGACGTGCATGGTGCGCGACATGTCGCCGTCGGGCGCGCGCATCTACATCTCCGAAGCCGTCCAAATACCCGAAACATTTGAGTTTTCCATCACCGGCCAGCAGCGTCGTTGGAGTGCCACGGTGCGCTGGCGCAAGGGCGGCTTCGTGGGGCTGAAGCTGCGCTCGGCGGAAAGCGCGGTGCAGCC
>CALSBD010000223.1:0-5898 GCA_943373055.1 Rhizobium sp. Q54 | reverse complement strand
GGCCATCGTGGTGACCGGCCAAAGTTTGATCGGGCGGGTGGTGAGCAGCGCGAGGGGCAGCGGCCCCCGCGGGGCGACCGGCCGCGCTTTGATCGGCCACAGGGCGACCGTCCGCGCGGCGATCGGCCCGCCGAGGGCGGTGGTGATGGTAAGCCGCAAGGCGAGGGCGGGCGCCAACGCTTCGACAAGCGGTTCGACGCCAAGCCGCAGGGCGGTGGTCCGCGGCGGGACGGCGATCAGCAGCGCCGGTTCGACGGACCCAAGGGCGATCAACGCCCGCCGCGTGGCGACGATCGGGGCCCTAAGCGCGATCAGGTCGAGCGGCCAAAGCGGGAGGTGAAGATCGACCCGGATTCGCCGTTCGCCAAGCTCGCCGCGCTGAAGGCGCAACTTGAGAAGAAGTCCTGAGGGGTGTTCGTTGGCCGAAGAGCGCATCCGCCTCGATAAGTGGCTGTGGTACGCCCGCGTCGTGAAGACGCGGCCGCTTGCCCAGGCACTCGTCGAAAAGGGGCGGGTGCGCATCAACCGCCAAAAGGTCGACGCCCCCGGCAAGGGGCTTAAGCTCGGCGACGTGCTGACGCTGACCTTGCCGCACGGCGTGCGCATCCTGGAGATCGTGGCGTTTGGCGACCGGCGCGGGCCCGCGCCCGAGGCCCGCGCGCTCTATCGCGATCTGTCGCCGCAGCCGGTGGCGGCGGACGACGGCGCAGACGGCGATGACGAGACCGATGCGGTCGAGGGGACACAAGGTCCGCATGAACGCCAGGGGCGCAGTTCTGCGGGTTGAACCGCGACCGCGCATGCGCTAGCCATGTCAAGACACGCGGACAATCCTGCCGTCATGCGGGCCGCCGCCCAACAGGGTGGCCGGGACCAACGGAGTGATCACCGCGAACGCCGGGAGACGACCGATGACCTATGTGGTCACCGACAATTGCATCAAGTGCAAGTATATGGATTGCGTGGAAGTGTGTCCGGTGGACTGCTTCTACGAGGGCGACAACATGCTCGTCATCCACCCGGATGAGTGCATCGACTGCGGTGTGTGCGAGCCGGAATGTCCGGCCGAAGCCATCAAGGCCGACACCGAGCCGGGCCTCGACAAATGGCTGAAGCTGAACGCCGAGTACGCGTCGAAGTGGCCCAACATCACGGTCAAACGCGACTCGCCCGCCGACGCCAAGGACTTCGACGGCTTGCCCGGCAAGCTCGAGAAGTACTTCTCGCCTGAGCCCGGTCAGGGCGATTGATCCAAGGATTAGCCCGGTCAGGGCGATTGATCCAAGGATCGGTCGGGCTCGGACGAGGCAGTTGGAGCTGGTCTGTCTAAATAAGCGGGCTCGCGCGCGATGCATTCGCCACCGCGACCCACTGATTAATCCAAGCACAGTTTAATCAAGCATCCGGATCGCCCTCCTCCCCTTCTCCCCTCGCGGGAGAAGGTGGCACGAAGTGCCGGATGAGGGGGTGCCCCGCGATCCCCCTCTATTTGCCAAAATCCGTTCCATTGCACCTCCGATTCACTCCTTCGGTGCCCTTCTCTCGGTTTAAGGGAGAAAGGACATACGCGGATGCTGTCAAAGACTAACCATTCACCTTTAGGATTCATCCAAATAACGCTGAGTTTTTCTTACCCCTGTCGGCCGTTTTCAGGTTCGGCCCCTCCCGCGTCATGCGCGAGCGCATAAGCGCCAACCTATCAACTTGACAGATTGCGAGCTGCGTTCATTCTGTTTGGGATGACTGGCGATGATCCGGGGCGCCCCATGTCGAGGCCGCCCCGACCCGATGCTTTCCAAGCCCGTGTTCGGGACTTGGCGACAAATACCCGCAATGTGCGGTGGGGGTTGCATGCCAAGGATCGAATGGTCGAGCGCGACATCACCGATCGCATGATGTTCGACGTCCTGCGCACGGGCATCCTGTCGGGCCCCATTACCGGGGGCAAACGTGCGGACGAATGGTGTGGCAAGATGATCAAGACCATGAAGGGGCGCCGCCAGGTTGGTGTTGTCACGGTCTTGGTGTCTGATCGTCATCTGTTCGTGAAAACGGTCGAGTGGGAGGATCTAAAATGAATATTGAACTGCCCACGCTTAATCCCCGATCAACCGTCACTGTCCCGTATGCTTATACGGAGAGCGGCCTCGATGAGGTATTTCTTGCCGATGGCTTTGAGATAGATGAACATGATGGTGAGATCTATGTCTCCATTGATGACGCCGATGCCCTTTGGTGGGTGATCGCGCGGACAATCGCCACGCAGCCATGCGCCCTGTTGCCACGTGACATTCGGTACCTGCGCCGTCACCTTGAGTTGACCCAGGCTGAGCTCTCCATGCGGTTGTGCGTTGATCCCCAGACGGTGGCGCGCTGGGAAAAAGGGCAGACCGAGATGCCCGGATCCGCGGAGATCCTCTTGCGTCTTCTGGTGTTGAGCCGTGATGCCGAAGCCGCGCCTGTGCGGGTGGGCAATGATCTCTTCTCATTGATCGATCAGCTCTCGCTGCGGTCTGCGCACCAGCGATCAACACTGGTGTTTGCGCGCGGTGAAGGCGGCTGGGCTTTGCAGCCCGCTCGAGGATGACGGGAAGACTCGACCTCGCGCGTGGGGACGGTATGATCGCGGCGAACTGGGCGGGGACCGTTGGGTGCTTGCTCCAAGACGTCGGTCGGTCGGGGCTTCCAGGCCGATCAAACCATCCGCGAGAGGAAATCCCATGAAGCGTTTGTTGTCGTCCACCGTGCTCGCCGCGCTCGGCGTGTTGGCCCTTGGCACAGGGGCCGCGTTTGCCCAGGCCAAGGTCAAGATTGGCCTCGTCTCCACCTTGTCGGGACCGTCTGCCGTGCTGGGCAAGCACATGGTCGATGGCTTCCAGTTGGCGGTGAAGGAGTTGGGCGGCAAGCTGGGCGGCCTCGACGCCGAGGTGCTCGTCACCGATGACGAGCTGAAGCCGGATGTGGCTGTGACCAAGGTGAAGGCGCTGTTGGAGCGCGATCAGGTCAATCTGGTGGCCGGTGTGATTTTCTCCAACGTGATGATGGCCGTTCACAAGCCGGTCGTCGAGGCGGGCGTGCCGTTTGTTGGCGCCAATGCCGGCCCGTCGCCGCTTGCCGGCAAGGGCTGCGACCCGCACTTCTTCTCGGTCTCCTACCAGAACGACCAGAACCACGAGGTGTTGGGCAAGTACGCGCAGTCGAAGGGCTTCAAGCGCGTGTTCCTGATGGCGCCGAACTATCAGGCGGGCAAGGACTCGCTCGCCGGCTTTAAGCGCCATTACACGGGTGAAGTCGTTGACGAGGTCTATACCCAGCTCGGCCAGCTCGACTTCGCCGCTGAACTCGCCAAGATCGCCGCCGCCAAGCCGGACGCGGTGTTCACCTTCATGCCCGGTGGCATGGGCGTGAACCTCGTGAAGCAATATCGCCAGGCGGGCCTCGCCGATACGACGCCGTTCCTGTCCGCCTTCACCGTCGACGAGACCGTGTTGCCAGCCACCCAGGATGCCGCGTTGGGCCTCTATTCCGGTGCGGGATGGGCGCCCAATCTCGATACGGCTGAGAACAAGGCGTTTGTTGCCTCGTTTGAGCAGACCTATGGATACGTGCCCGCGCTGTATGCCGCGCACGGCTATGATGTGGCGAAGCTGATCGACGCCTCGATCAAGGCGGCCGGCGGGATCGGCGACAAGGCAAAGCTGTTGGCGGCCATGAAGTCGGCGCCGTTCAAGTCGGTGCGCGGGTCGTTCAAGTTCAACACCAACCAGTTCCCCGTGCAGGACTTCTATCTGGTTCAGGTCGCCAAGCGCGCGGACGGCAAGTTCCAGACCGAAATCCGCGAAAAGATCTTCACCGCCTATGGCGACGTCTACGCCAAGGACTGCCCGATGAAGTGATCGGCGACGCAAGGGTCGCGCAAACGAAAACGGCGGGCCGAAAGGCACCGCCGTTTTTTGTTGATCTCGGGACTGGTCGGATCACCGCGTCGGAACCGGCACCTCGCCGCGGTAGTCATAGAAACCGCGTTGGGTCTTGCGGCCGAGCCAGCCGGCTTCGACGTATTTCACGAGGAGCGGGCAGGGGCGGTACTTGGTGTCGGCGAGGCCGTCATAGAGCACCTGCATGATGGAGAGGCAGGTGTCGAGGCCGATGAAGTCGGCGAGTTGCAGCGGACCCATGGGGTGATTGGCGCCCAGCCGCATGGCGGTGTCGATCGATTCCACCGAGCCGACACCCTCATAAAGCGTGTAAATCGCCTCATTGATCATCGGCAGCAAAATGCGGTTGACGATGAAGGCGGGGAAATCTTCCGCCACCGTCGCCGTTTTGTTCAGCTTGGAGACAAACACGCGCGCCGCGTCGAATGTTTCGTCGCCGGTCGCGATGCCGCGCACCAGCTCGACGAGCTGCATCAGCGGCACCGGGTTCATGAAGTGGATGCCGACGAAGCGCTCCGGCCGGTCGGTGGAGGCGGCGAGCCGGGTGATGGAGATCGACGAGGTGTTGGTGGCCAGGATCGCCTCGGGCTTCAAGGCCGGTGACACCTGGCTGAAGATCTTGCGCTTAACCTGCTCGTTTTCGGTCGCGCTCTCGATGATGAGATCGCAATCGGCGAGCTGGTCCATGTTCTCGGCAGCCTTGATGCGATCGAGGGCGGCGCGACGATCCTCGTCGGCATACATGCCCTTGGACACCTGACGGCTCATGTTGCCATTGATGGTGGCGAGTCCCGACTGGATGCGATCCATCGAAATGTCGTTCAGAAGGACATCGAAGCCGGCCAGCGCGCACACGTGCGCGATCCCGTTGCCCATCTGTCCCGAACCGATGATGCCGACGCGCTTGATTACTACAGCCATGGAGACCAGTCCGTTGTTGTTCGCCGAGAAGGCCCGGGGTGGTCGCGCCAACCCCCGGGCGCGAACGCGGCACATCATGTTCGCCCGCTCCCTGAAGGGCAAGGCCTCAACCGTCATTCGATGGTCGCAGCGGATTATCCCGTGCATGCGGTGCCGATAAGTCGCATCCCGGGCCGCGCGTGCCGGTCGCCCGGCTCGCGAGGGTGGCGAATCGGACCGGCTCTGCCACACTGACGTTTGAGAGAGGAGACCTTCCGTGGCGCCGCGCCGTACCGTTCCCGTCATTGTGCCCGTCGCGCTGGAGGGTCCTTTCACCTATCGCGTGCCCGAGGGGATGGAGGTGGAGCCCGGCTCGCTGGTACGGGTGCCGTTCGGGCCGCGGCAGATTGTTGGCTGCGTGTGGGATGGCGCGGTGCCGCCGGGTGTGGGCGACAATCGGCTTCGAGACATTGAGCTTGTGTTCGACGTGCCGCCGCTCACCGCGTCGTTGCGTCGGTTTATCGATTGGATCGCCCATTGGTATTTGATGCCGCGCGGCTCGGTGTTTCGCATGGTGGTGCGGGTGCCCGAGGCGCTGGAGGCGGAGCGGCCGCTGCCAGGCGTCGCGCTGGTTGGGCCGCGGCCCGAGCGGCTCACCCCGGCCCGCCATCGGGTGCTGGCGTTGTTTGACGAGGGACAAGCATGGACGCGGGGCGGTCTGGCGGCGTCGGCGGCGGTGTCGTCCAGCGTGATTGACGGGCTCATCAAGGCCGGCGTGCTGGCACCGGTCGAGATCCCGCCGCCGCGCGCGGTGTTCCCGCCCGAGCCTGATTATCTGGAGGTCGCGCTGACACCGGATCAAACGGTGGCGGCGGACGCGCTGTTGTCGGCAGTTAGCGAGGGTCGGTTCGCCGTCAGCCTGATCGACGGCGTGACGGGGTCGGGCAAGACGGAGGTCTATCTGGAGGCGGTCGCGGCGGCGGTGAAAGCAGGGCGCCAGGTGGCGATCCTGCTGCCGGAAATCGCACTCACGGGGCAGTTCCTGGCCCGCTTCGAGGCC
>CALSBD010000222.1:0-5941 GCA_943373055.1 Rhizobium sp. Q54 | reverse complement strand
ATGGGCCGGGTGTTCATGGACACGCTCGACGATCCCTTCGCCGCCGTCCAGCGTGAGCTTGAGGCCTGTCCGCTCGGCCAAGCGGTCGACGCCATCGTCATTGATGTGCATGCCGAAGCCACCAGCGAGAAGCAGGCCATGGCGCATTTCGTCGATGGCCGCGTCAGCCTCGTGGTGGGCACCCACACCCACGTCCCCACCGCCGATCATCAGATCCTCACCGGCGGCACCGCCTATTTGTCCGACGCGGGCATGTGCGGCGACTATGACAGCGTGCTGGGCATGGACAAGGAAGAGCCCGTCCAGCGCTTCCAGCGCAAGATTCCGCGCGCCCGCTTCGAGCCAGCCAATGGGGTGGCGACCGTGTGTGGCGTGGCCGTCGATATCGACGACATGACGGGCCTGGCGCGCGCCGTCGCACCGCTCCGTTTGGGTGGACGCCTGAGCCCCGCTGAACCGGATTTTTGGACCGATCCCCGCTAACCCCCCCGTGGCAGCCTGTCGCATTGCACGGTAGTGAGGCGTCAAACCGTCCGCCGGCGCAGGACTTCACAGCCACGAACGGGCTCAATCGCACACCCCGACAAACGATGAAACAAGTGTGACATCAACGGCCTATATCGTCCTGTTCAGGTCGATTTCGTGGTTAATGTTGCGTTGCAGCAACTTTTTCGCTTCGTTATTGGGGGATTTCCCATTACGATTCTCCCCAATGACAACCACGAGGGAGAGGCACCTATGGCTGTCTTGAAGGGTTGGAACACTGTTTTGGTGTGTGCGGCCTTTACGTTCATCGGAGCTGTCGTATTCGGGCTCCTGTGAAAAAGGCGGGTCGTGGCGGCGACCTCAAAGCATGCTGCGAAAAAGGGGCTCCCGCTTTTTCGCCAAAATAGCATGCCAGAACAACGGGATGATCGCGCAATGTGAGCGTGTTTGATCGCGTTGCGCTTCAGACCAAGGCGTGCGATCGGCCGATCAAGAGCCTGATCGCCCGCGAGTGGCACATCCGGCAACCGACGCCCGCGATTCGTCGCGGGCGACCTCGGCCGAACTGCCGAGGCGTCGTTGAACTGCCAAGGCGTTGCCGAACTGCCAAGGCGTCAATGACACTCCACACCGGACCCCAGCATGCGGGCAGCGCGCGTCCGTTGACCGCGGTGGCGCCGGGTCGGGGACAAACGACCAGCTCGCACGATCCCGTCTGGCGTTGTGCACGCCAAGCCCCTTGACGCGCGACCTGTCAGGTTCACTATGCCGTTGGCCGTCGCGCGGCTTGGTTCGGGCCCGTTGATCGGGTCCGCGCGCGCTTAGGTCCCCGTGGGTGCGCCTGGTTTGGCCCGGACGCGTCGTCCTCTTCGTGCGAATGCGCGACCCGCCATGTCCTTCCGGAGTGACCCGGCATGGAGTTGAGTGTCGAAGCCGTGTTGCGGTTCATTGAAACCCATCACGGGTGGGGCGCCGTGCTGTTCGGCTTGCTCGCTTTTGGCGAAAGCCTTGTTCTGGTCGGCGTGCTGATCCCCGGCACCACCGTGATGCTCGCCGTCGGCCCGTTGGTGGGCGCTGGCCTGATTCCCTTTTGGGAGATTTATGTGGGCGGTGTGGTGGGCGGCTTTTTGGGTGATGCGGTGTCTTATGCCATTGGCCGCCGCTTTGGCCCGCTGGCCCGCGCCAAGCTTGTCGCCATGGGTCGACAGCGACCGCTGGAGCGGGCCGAGGCTGCATTCGTGCGCTATGGTTGGATCGCCGTTTTCGCCGGCCGCTTCATCGGTCCGCTCAGAGCGTCGATCCCCTTCACCGCCGGCATGCTCGCCATGCCCGCCATGGCTTTCCAGTCGATCAACATCGCCTCGGCGCTGATTTGGGTGCCTGTCTTGATCGGCCCTGGCGTGGCCGCTGCCAAGGCCTATCAGCTGGCGCAGGCTGGGCGCCTCGTTGAGGCCGCGTTCGGCGTCGCCCTTCTCGTATTGTTGGCGGTGAGCGCCTGGGTGTTGGTGCGCCGCTATGGCGCGCGTCTGGGCGCCGCGCCGCCCGCGCGCCCGCTGCCGCCCAAGAAGTGAGCGGGCCGTCATCGCGTTGACGCGGTCTTTAGCGTTGGTGAGGTAAGGACCGATCACCGCCCGCCGTCAAAGCGCCCGGTTTGGCCGCAATCTCACGGTGCCCCCTCGACGTGCCCGCCACGCGACCCATATGAGCTCATATGATTGACTTGCCGACCGACCAAATCGTCGCCTTCATTCGCGAGCACCACGTTTATGCGGGTGTCGTGGTGGGGCTCCTGTGCTTCGCCGAGAGCATCGCGGTGCTCTCGTTCTTCGTGCCCGCGACCGCGTTGCTGGTCGCCGCGGGCGGGCTTGTGGGCACGGGCATCGTGCCGTTCCACGAGCTCGTCATTGGCGGCGTGATTGGCTGCTTGCTTGGCGATGGCGTCAGCTATGCCATGGGCCGCTGGTTCGGCCCGCACACCAACCGCATTTGGCCGTTCAAGAACAATCCCGCGCTTTTGGAGCAGGGCAACGCCTTCTTCGCCAAGCATGGCTGGTGGGGCGTGTTCATCGGCCGCTTCTTTGGCCCGCTGCGCGCGGTCGTCCCGTTATCGGCTGGCATCATGCACATGAATCAGGTGGTGTTCTGGCTGGTGTCGTCCACCTCCGCCATGGTGTTCGTGCCGGTTGCGCTCATCCCGGGCACGTTGTTGGGTCTGGGGGCGGGCGGCGCCGCGTCGGGCGATCTGATGGCCGTTCTGCCGGCCCTTGTGATGCTGGGCACGCCGCTCCTCATTGCGTTCGTGTGGCTCTACAGCATTCGCCATCGCTTTCAGCCCAACCCGCCGCCTCCGCCGCCCGGTGGCCGGTCCGACGCCGCGGAGTGACGCGGTTGCCTGGTCCCTGGGCACCCTTGTCTAAAGTGCGTTCTTGTCGGCTCCCGCGCGCGTTTCTATGCTGTATGCATGCGTGACAAGCCTGCCGAACCGCCTCGCCCCCGCCCGACGGTCGCCGACAAGGCGCCCTTGCCGCCCCCGCGTGAGCATGGCCCCAGTTTTGGCGTGCGGCTGCGCAATTATTTCGTCACCGGCATCGTGGTGGTGGGGCCGATCGCCATCACGATCTATTTGGCCCGGCTGGTCATCAGCTACATCGACGATTCGGTGAAGCCGCTCATCCCGGCAAGCTGGAACCCGGATACCTATTTGCCGTTCGCGCTGCCCGGCTTCGGCATCCTGGTAGCGGTCATCGGCATCACGCTGCTTGGATTTCTCGCCGCCAACATCGTCGGCAAGACGATGTTTTCCTATGGCGATCAGCTCGTCGAACGCATGCCGGTGGTGCGCTCGGTCTATAAGACGTTCAAGCAGATCTTCGAGACCGTGCTCGCCGACCGGGCCACCAGCTTTAAGCAGGCCGCGCTCATTGAGTGGCCGCGGCCCGGCATTCACTCGATTGTCTTCGTCACCGGCACCGTGACCGGTGAGATCGGCGAACGGCTTGGCGCTGAGGGTGAGGAGATCCTGTCGGTCTTCATCCCCACCACACCCAATCCGACCGGCGGCTACTTGATGTTTCTGCCGCGCTCCAGCGTGAAGCTGTTGGAGATGAGCGTGGAGGACGCCATCAAGCTCGTCATCTCCGGCGGTCTCGTCACCCCGCCCGAAGAGCCGCGTGGCGCGATCGAAGAGGCCGTGGAGGCCGCGCAGTCGTGATCATCTCAGGGGCTGAGGCTGGCTTCACTCGGCGGTCGCCGCTGCATTCGCCTGCTCGGCGCCGAGCTGCCTGAGGGCCTTGGCAAGCACCTCGGTTTCCTGCGCACCCATCGCCGCATAGCGATTATCGAAGATGAAGCACGGCACGCCGGTCACACCCATTCGGCTCGCATGCACGATCTCGGCTTTGGTCAATTCGACGTCGAGATCGGAGGCCAGCTTTTGCGTGAGGCCTTCGGTGGGATAGCCCACATCGTGGGCCGCGCTGATCAGCGTGCGACGGTCGGCGAGGTTGGCGCCCTCTACGAAGTAGAGCGAGAACAGCCGCTCGGCGAGCTCACTCTGGCAGCCCTCGTCCGCCGCCCAGCGCAACAGCCGATGACAGTCGAGCGTGTTGGGCGAAAGGGCGATCCGCTCGAACGCGAACGGGATGCCCACCTCGGTGCCCACCACGCGCACCCGCTCGTACGCTGCCGCAGCCTTGTCCGGCCCGCCAAACTTCGCCTCTAGATACGCACGCCGGTCCTTGCCCTCCGGCGGCAAGGTCGGATCCAGCTGGAACGGCCGCCAGCGCACGGTCACATCGAGCTCAGGCACCAGTGCGATCGCCGCATCAAGGCGCTTCTTGCCGATGTAGCACCACGGGCACATGACGTCGGAGATGACGTCAACCGTCAGGGTCGGAGCTCCAAACATGTCAAACCCTTTCGGTTTATCGATCGCGATGCCGAAGGCGGGGGTGATGGGAGGGGGCCACGGCGTTCATTCCGCACGGCAATGCCACGCGAGGGCCGCGGCGCCAAATCAAATTTGCAGGATCAGGGGAGGGCCCTGAGGGTCGCCGACGTCAACGCGCGCGCCCGTCGGCGGCGGTCGACACGCGGGCGAGCAATGCGGCCGCCGTCTCGCCCGGCCGCGGTTCGCCCAAGGCATAGTCGATGTGAAGCGTACCAAGGCTTGTCGCCGTCTGGCGCACGATCGCGGTCAGCCGCTCCGCGGCCAAGCGGGCGCCCCCAAGGTCGGTTGCGGGAAACAGCACCGCGAATCGGCCCGGCGCCACGTGCGCAACAAAGTCCTCCGCCCGCGCGGCAAGCCCAAACAGCGGCCCGACCGTGCGATTGGCCTGCTGCGAGACCGGCCCGATGACGAATACACCGACCGAGGCTTGCTCGTGCCCGCCGTCCACATCCAGGAGCACGCGCTCGGTGTGGGCGAGAAAGACGTCGCGGCCGAATAGCCCCGTTGCCTCGTCGTGGGCGACATGGCGCCGCGCGTTCCAATAGACCGCGCGCAGAGCGTCACGCGCCCGGTGTTCGGCGATATGGTCGCTGAGCCGCCGTCGCATGAGGGCGGTATCGGACACCTCGATCTGATCGGTGAGGCCAAGCCGATAGAGATCATCAAGATCGCCCGCGCGCGACACCGCGACCACCGGCACCGTGGCCCGCCGCGGATCGCGGCGGATCGCACCGATCAGGTCGGCCGGGTCTTCAGGGCCATCCAGAAGCACCAGATCGACATCAAGACGCGCCAGCGCGGTCATCGCCTGCGCGGCGCTCAGCGCTCCAACGACGGTCGCGCCCTGGGCAAAGGCCGCCTCGACCGACAAAAACGCCCGTCCAATCCCAACAACGAGAACCGTTGGCGCGCCCGCGCCAGTGTCAATGACCGGGTCAAAGCCAACCACGCCGAACCGGCGTGCCGTCTCCAGCCGGCGCAGCGCCTCGCGGTGCATGGTGGCGATGCGGGTGAGGGCCTCGGTTCGACTGGCGATCCGCGCGGGGCCGACCGGGCCGTGCAGCACTTCGCTGACCCCGAGCGGGCGCTCGATCTGGTCGAGTGAGAGCGCGATGATGGGAAGCCGTCGGCTGCCGAGCCGCGCGGTCAGCCGGGCCGCCACTTCGCGATAGGCTTGCGCGCGCTCATCATTTCCCGCCGCATCGAGATTGAGTACCAACACGTCCGGGCGCAGGCCGGCCGCGATCAAGTCAAGCGAGCGGCTGAGCGGCGAGGACGCCACTTCAAAGCCATCGCCGCGCAGCTCGCGCCAAACGGCCCCCGTGCGCGGATCGGGCACATCTTCAACCACGAGCAACCGGGAACGACGCATGAGGCGGGGGACCGACACCAGAACAGATCAGCCCCCACCATCCGCCTGTAAGGTTAAGTCCGGATTAACCCGCAGCACCTGCCGCCGCCGCGGCGAGATCGGCGCGCCGCACCAGGCCCCCGTCGTCACGTGGG
>CALSBD010000221.1:0-5947 GCA_943373055.1 Rhizobium sp. Q54 | reverse complement strand
GGCCTTCAAGGCCTCGCCGCGCTCGTAGATCGCGATTGATTCCGCCAAGGGTACGTCGCCGCGCTCCAGCTTCTGGACAATCGTCTCCAGCTCCGCGAGCGCCTTTTCAAAAGACAGGGTCTTCACATCGGAATCGGTCACAGTGGTCGCTCACGGCTGTTGAAAATGTCTTTGTGAAGGTGCGGACACGACCGGGGCTTGTCAACACGCTGGCGCCGGCAAGCGTGGGAAACCGCCCGCCTCCGCTTGCCCTCCCTGGCCCTCGCCGCTACCCAATCGTCATGGGAAAACGCGTTCTTCCGCCTGATTCGGGGGACGGTGACGGGCCGGGATCCGGCGCGGTCGAAACCGTCAATTTGCGCGAGGCGCTCGAGGAGCGTTACCTCGCTTACGCCTTGTCGACCATCATGCACCGGGCGCTGCCCGATGTGCGCGACGGGTTGAAACCCGTGCATCGGCGGCTCTTGCATGCCATGCGCCTGTTGCGGCTTGATCCCAATACGGCGTTCAAGAAGTGCGCGCGCGTCGTGGGCGACGTGATCGGCAAATACCATCCCCATGGCGACCAGGCGGTTTATGACGCAATGGTGCGGCTGGCGCAGGATTTCGCGCAGCGCTATCCGCTCGTCGATGGGCAAGGCAATTTCGGCAATATCGATGGCGATAACGCGGCCGCCATGCGCTACACCGAAGCGCGGTTGACCGACGTCGCCATGCTCCTCTTGGAGGGGCTCGACGAGGACGCGGTTGACTTTCGGCCCAACTATGATGGCTCGGAAGAAGAGCCGGTCGTTTTGCCCGGCGCGTTCCCGAACCTGTTGGCCAATGGCTCGGCCGGCATCGCGGTCGGTATGGCGACCTCGATCCCGCCGCAC
Organism: Rhizobium sp. Q54; assembly: GCA_943373055.1. GTDB lineage: Bacteria > Pseudomonadota > Alphaproteobacteria > Rhizobiales > Ancalomicrobiaceae > CALSBD01. The sequence continues at coordinate 5,072 of CALSBD010000221.1, read as the reverse complement.
AATGCGTATGAGCTGTGCCAGGCAGCGCTTTATCTCATTGAGCACCGCGAGACGGCGACCGTTGCCGATCTCATGCGGTTCGTGCCGGGCCCCGATTTTCCCACCGGGGGCATCATCGTGGAAAGTCAGGCGTCCATGCGCGACGCCTATGAGACCGGCCGCGGCGGCTTTCGCGTGCGCGCGCGCTTCACCCAAGAGGATCTGGGACGGGGCACCTGGGCGGTGGTGGTCACTGAGAGTCCCTATCAGGTGCAAAAGAGCCGGCTGATTGAAAAGATCGCCGAGCTGATCACCGACAAAAAGCTGCCGCTGCTTGATGACGTGCGGGATGAATCGGCGGAGGACGTGCGCATCGTCCTGGTGCCGAAATCGAAGAATGTCGACCCCAAGATCTTGATGGAGAGCTTGTTCAAGCTTTCCGAGCTTGAGGTGCGCTTTCCGCTCAACATGAATGTGTTGTCGGGTGGTCAGGTGCCCAACGTCCTGTCGCTCAAGGACGTTTTGTCGCAATGGCTGGAGCACCGCAAGGACGTCTTGATCCGCCGCTCGCGCCACCGGCTGGGCGTGATTGAGCGGCGGCTGGAGATCCTGGGCGGCTATTTGATCGCCTACCTCAATCTCGACGAGGTGATCCGCATCATCCGCGAGGAGGACGAGCCCAAGCAAGAGCTCATGAAGGCGTTCGCGCTCAATGAGGTGCAGGCAAACGCCATTCTCGACATGCGGCTGCGCAACCTGCGTAAGCTTGAGGAGTTCGAGATCCGAAAGGAATTCGACGCGCTCACCTTGGAGCGGTCGCAAATTCTGGCGCTCTTGGACAGCGACGCCCAGCAGTGGAAGGTGATTGCCCACGACATCAAGGATGTCGCGAAAAAGTACGGTCCCGAGACGGCGCTTGGCAAGCGACGCACCTCATTTGAAGAGGTGTCGGCGACCGATACCAGCATCATCCTGGAGGCAATGATCGAGCGTGAGCCGATCACCGTGGTTGTCTCCGACAAGGGCTGGATCCGCGCGCTCAAGGGACATATCGACGATCTGTCGCGGCTTGAGTTCAAGCAAGGCGACGCGCTCAAGATCGCCTTCAAGGCGCAGACATCAGACAAGATCCTGGTGTTCACGAGCGACGGCAAGGCCTTCACGCTGGTGGGCGCTAATTTGCCCGGGGGCCGTGGCCAGGGCGAGCCGATCCGCCTGATGGCCGATATGGACGAGAGCGCCGAAATCCTCGCCGTGTTCGTCCATCAGCCTGACACCCGGCGTCTTGTCGTCACCCGCGAGGGCAAGGGCTTTATCCTGCCCGAGGTCGATGCGGTGGCGCAGACCAAGAAGGGCAAGCAAATCGTCAATTGCGGCAAGGGCGACCAGCTTGTCTTCACCGGTGTGATCGCCCCTGGGGCGGACCATCTGGCGGTGATTGGCACTAATCGGAAGCTGTTGCTGTTCCCGCTAATCGAACTGGCGGAGATGTCGCGCGGCGCCGGCGTGCGGGTGCAGCGCTATAAGGACGGCACCATTTCAGACGCGCGCGGCTTCAAGGCGGCCGAGGGGCTCAGCTGGACCGACACGTCGGGCCGGGTCTTCAACCGCTCCATGGACGAGATGCGCGATTGGCTGGGCCACCGGGGCGATGCCGGCCGGCTGGCGCCGATGGGCTTCCCGCGGTCCAACAAATTCGGCAACGGTGGATGACCTCCATGAAGCGAACCAAGCCCACCAATGCCAAGGCCCCTGCCCCCGCGCCTGCCGCGGTCAACGGGCATCCGGCGCCGGTGGCGGCGGCGCGGCCAGCGCCTCAAGACCCGGTCGAGGAGATCGTGGCGCGGCTGAAAGCCGGCGACCGTGCGAGTGCCGAGGTCCTGTTTGACCAGGCGTTTAGCGCCGGTCGCCGCGACATCGGGTTCGTGCGGCTGGGCAAGCGGTTGAAACTGGAGCTGAGCCGCTTTGCCGACGCGGAGCGGTTGTCGGCGGCTCTGGTGGCGGCGGACCCGTCAGCAGCGGCTGATCACAATGACCTTGGCGTCGCCCGCGCGGCTCTGGGACGGCCCGAAGAAGCGATCCCCTCGTTCATGGCGGCGGTCCGGCTGAAGCCGACTTTCGTGGAGCCGTGGAACAACTGGGCGCTGTCGCTGCGGCGTCTGAAGCGCACCGATGAGGCGGTGGGCGTCATCAGCGCGGCGCTGGCGCTTAATCCCTCATTTGCCGAAGGGTTTGTCACGAAGGGTATCTTGCACCGCGATAAGCGTGCTCACCCAGCGGCCGTCGAAGCGCTCAGCGCGGCGCTGGCGCTGAAGCCTGATCACGGCAAGGCGGCGCGGCTGTTGGGATTTTCCTGCATCGTGCTGGACCGGTTCGCCGACGCAATCAAACCGCTGGAAATCGCGCTTGCGGCTGATCCCTCCGACGTCGAGGTCCGCTTCCAGCTCGGCCGCTCGCACCATGAGCTGGGTGACGCCGACACGGCAGCGCCGATCTATCGTGAGGTTTTGGCCCGCAAACCCGACCACGTCGGCGCCCTCAACAATCTGGGGGTCGCGCTTGCCAAGATCGGCCGCGACGAGGAGGCCAAAGCGCGCGACCGGCGCGGCGCACGGCCGGCTGACGACGAGGCGGCGGAAGCCAACCGGCTCGACGAAGCAATCACCATTTACCGCGCGGCAGTGAACGCGAAGCCGGAGTTTGCCTCCGGCTGGTCGAACCTTGCCTCCGCCCTGTTCACCCGGGGCGACTGGCGCGAGGCGGTGGCCGCGTACGAGACAGCTCTGAAGCTGTCGCCCAATGAGGCCGACGCGCACGCCAACCTGGGTTCCGTCCTGCAATGGATCGGCCGGCTCGACGAAGCGGAGCGGCTGTTTGAGCGGGCGCTCGTGTTGCGCCCCGATTTCCCGTCGGGCGAGTTCAATCTGGCGACCCTTACGCTATTGAAGGGCGATTGGGCGCGGGGCTGGGAGCTTTATCATTCGCGCGTGCGCTGGAAGCCCGACAAATATGGCCGCACCGATCTGAAGCTGTGGGATGGCCTGTCGATGGACACGCTCGCCGACCCCAAGGCGCCGCTGGTGATCGCAACCGAGCAAGGGCTTGGCGATACGCTGCAATTCATCCGTTTCGTGGCGCCGTTCGCCGCGCGCTTCAAACGCCCGTATGTCATTCAGTGCGATCGGCGTCTGGTGGCGCTGTTGCGCCGCGCCTACCCGCGCGAGATATTCGTCACCATCGGCGACGCCATGCCGGCGGGTGCGACCCATTGGCTGCCGCTGATGTCGATCCCGCGCGTGCTTGGCACCCGCGTCGATAGCATCCCCGCTGCCCCGTCCTATTTGAGCGCCGATCCGGCGCGCGTGGACCGGTTTGCCAAGGTCATCGGGCCGCAGGGCTTTAAGATCGCTTTCGTCTGGCAAGGCAATCCCAAGCGTCACGTGGATCTTGGCCGATCCTATGCGCTCGAGGATTTGGCCGGCATCGCCGCACTGCCGGGCGTGCGGCTGTTGTCAGTGCAAAAGGGCGTCGGCTCGGGCCAACTGGGGCGTTGCTCGTTCCGTGACCGGATCGAGACCTTTGGCCCGGAGTTCGACGAGGGTCCCGACGCCTTCGAGGACACCGCCGCCGTGATGATGAACGCGGACCTCGTGATCACGCCCGACACATCGATTGCTCATCTGGCCGGCGCGCTGGGCGTCAAAACCTTCCTGGGCCTCAAGCACATCCCCGACTGGCGCTGGCTGCTCAACCGCGCCGACACCCCCTTCTACCCATCGCTCACCCTTTACCGCCAAGCCGCCGTCAACGACTGGTCAGAGGTCTTTGCCCGCATGACACGGGATGTGAAGGCTTTGATGTCGAAAGGGCGGTAGGGGTTTCGAAGACGCACTTGCGCCACCGGCCCAAGATGGGTGTCGCTGTCTGATCATCCAGTTGGCATTTCTGACCGTCGTGACCTTTGGCAAATCGAGCGAACGCGCTACATCAGAAAGAAAGCGCCGGATCAACATCAACCGCGCGTGAACCCAAGGATCGCCCAATGCCCCAATCCAGCCTGCCGGATCGTTCGGCGTATTTCGTCAGCACTGAGTGGTTGGCGGATCATTTGACGTCGCCGGATTTGGTCGTGGTCGATGGGTCTTGGTATTTGCCGACCATGCAGCGGGACGCCAAGGCGGAATATGCGGCGCGCCATATTCCAGGTGCGGTGCATTTCGATATCGACGCCATCGCCGACACCGCCTCGCCCTATCCGCACATGTTGCCGCGGCCGGAGGTGTTTTCGTCCCACATGCGCAAGTTGGGAATTGGTGATGGCCAGCGGCTGGTGATCTATGACGGCGCCGGTTTGTTCGCCGCGCCACGGGTGTGGTGGACGTTCAAGGTATTCGGCGTCAAAGACGTCAAGATCCTAGACGGTGGGCTGCCCAAGTGGCTGGGCGAAGGCCGACCGACCGATGATCGGGAGGTGCGCCGGCCGCCACGGCATTTCTCCGCCCGCATGGACCATAGCCTCGTGCGGGGCATTGAAGACGTACGCAAGGCGCTGGCGGAGGCCGCGCAGGTGGTCGACGCGCGGCCGGCTGACCGCTTCCGGGGCGAGGCGCCAGAGCCGCGCGCGGGCGTCAAGTCGGGCCACATGCCCGGCGCCACCAACGTGCCGTTTGCGGCGTTGGTGACCGATGGCAAGCTGAAGTCGCCTGACCAGTTGACCAAGGTGTTTGGCGACGCCGGCATCGACCCGGCCAAACCGATCATCACCAGCTGCGGCTCGGGCGTGTCGGCGGCCATCTTATGGCTAGCGTTCGAGACACTGGGGGCAAGCAAGCTGGGGCTCTATGACGGCAGCTGGGCCGAATGGGGCGCACGCGAGGATACGCCGATCGTGACAGGAGTGTGAGGCAGGCGTGGCGTCGCGCCTCGCCTGCGACCGTCCAATGTGCAATTGCTTTATACCTATGGTCGGTCGTCTTTTCGCCCTCCGCGAGCGAACGTCCCTTCTCCTTTTGCAGGAGACTGAGGAGATAAGCTGAGAGTTTTGATTTTTCTCGATTGAAATACTTGGGTTTTGCTTGTTAACCCCTCTCCCT
>CALSBD010000220.1:0-5974 GCA_943373055.1 Rhizobium sp. Q54 | reverse complement strand
CTCAACTTAGGTTGACGATGAGACGCTCCCTTGATGCCCTTTACGGGATCACCGCCGCGCTGGCCGGGTTTGCCCTGGTGGCGATTGCCGGTCTGATCCTGGCGCAGATGGCCGGCCGCTGGTTTGGCTTTCAGGTTCGTTCCGCCGATGAGTTCGCCGGCTATGCCCTGGTCGCCACATCGTTTCTGGCCATGGGGCCGACCTATCGGCGCGGCGAGCACATTCGCGTCGGATTGTTGATCGATCGCCTGACCGGGGGAGCGCGGCGGTTCGCCGAAGGCTTGGTGCTGGTGTTCGCGCTCACCTGCGTCACTTGGGGCACTTGGTGGGCCGGACGGTTTGTCTATGACAGCTTCCGCTTCCATGAATTGAGCCAAGGCCTGGTGCCCGTGCCGCTGTGGCTGCCGCAAGCGCCCATGGCCCTGGGCCTCGCCGTATTCGCCATCGCGCTCCTGGATGATCTGTTCGCCCACGCCCGTGGCCGTCCCCTCTCCTTCCAATCCAACGCCGCGCCGCAAGACGGCCCCGGCTTCGAGCGGTGAGCCCGATGGATCCTGTCACCGCCGCGCTGTCGATCGGCGCTATCTTGATCGCGCTTCTCACCATGGGCACGTGGATTGGGCTGGCGCTCGCCGCGGTCGGCTATGCCGCCATGGTCATGCTCACCAAGGCGCAGCCGGGCCTTGCCTTTGGCACCACCATTTGGGGCGCCAACAACAGCTGGGCCCTCACCGCGCTGCCGATGTTCATTTGGATGGGCGAGATCTTGTTCCGCTCCCGCCTGTCGGAGGACATGTTTCGCGGCCTTGCCCCTTGGATGCAGGGATTGCCCGGAAGGCTCTTGCACACCAACGTCTATGGCTGCGGCATCTTTGCCGCGATCTCCGGATCGTCCGCCGCCACCGCCGCCACCATTGGCAAGATGACCGTGCCGGAGCTGCGCCGCCGCGGCTATGACGACTACATGCTGATTGGCACGCTCGCCGGTTCGGGCACGCTTGGCCTGTTGATCCCGCCCTCGATCATCTTGATCGTCTATGGCGTGGCGGCGGAGGTCTCGATCGCGCGCCTGTTCATCGCCGGCGTCATTCCCGGCATCGTTTTGATGCTGATGTTCTCAGCTGTTGTCATCGCTTACGCGCTTCTCAAGCCCGCCTCGATCCCACCCCGCGACGCCCCCTTACCCATGGGCGAGCGGCTGCGAGAGAGCCGGCGGCTGATCCCGGTCATTGGTCTCATCGCACTGGTAATTGGCTCGATCTACACCGGGTTCGCTACGCCCACCGAATCCGCCGTGCTTGGCGTCGTCGGCGCGCTGGCGCTGTCAGCCCTCACCGGCGGGCTCACCAGACGGGTGTTCCTCGATAGCGTGATGGGCGCGACGCGGACGAGCTGCATGATCGCGCTCATCCTCACCGGCGCGGCCTTCCTCACCACTGCCATGGGCTTCACCGGCCTGCCGCGCATCCTGGCCGACTGGATTGCCGGCCAAGGCTTCAATCAGGTCGCGCTGATCGCAGCCCTCACGGTCGTCTTCATCGTGCTCGGCTGCTTCCTCGATGGCATCTCGATGGTCGTGCTCACAGCCGCGGTCGTGCTACCGGCCGTTCAGGCCGCCGGTATCGATCTGTTGTGGTTCGGCATCTTCGTCGTGCTGGTCGTCGAGATGGCGCAAATCACCCCGCCGGTCGGCTTCAATCTCTTCGTCCTGCAATCTTTGACGGGCCGCGACCTTTGGTATGTCGCTTGGTGCGCGGTGCCGTTCTTTGTCGCGATGCTGGCGATGATCGTCCTCGTCGTCGCCGTGCCGGAGCTGATCACCTGGCTGCCCGACCAAATGCTGGGCACGCGGTGACCGCGTGCCTCATGCCACGCGTTTCACGCTCCAGCCTCCATCGATGACCTCATCATTCGCGCGAACCGCGCGACCTGCTCACCCACCCGCTCGCACGCCTCGATCGCGGTCGGATCGGCCGGTTTACCGGGCGCCCCGAAGGGCTTTGTCGATGAGTTGATCGTCGCCGCATAGGGCGTCGGCCAGCCGCGCAAGGCGTGGACAATGGCTCTCAGCGAGGCCAGGGTCGCGCCCATCGCCTGAGGGCCTTCAGCGCATACGATCAGTCCGACCGCCCGATCGGAGAAATAGGCCCGCGCGTCCGCCCGCATGTCCTCGGTAAAGTCGATCGCATTCTTCACCAGCCCCGAAATCCCGCCATGATAGGACGGCGTCGCGATCACCACCCCATCGGCCCGGCGCAGCGCCGCGACAAGCGCCGCCGCCTCCAGGCTGCGCCCGGGCACGGTGGGATCGAAGACCTCACGCGGCATTCCCGCCGCCCCGATCATCAAGGTTTCGCAGCCCGACCGCTCGGCGGCGGCCAGGGCCTGCCCCAACGCCATCTCCGACGTCGACCCCGGCCGCGTCGTTCCACCCAAACCCACGATGAAGGGCCGATCGTTCATTCTTGAGGCTCCCTAGCCGACGGGAGACCCCCGCCGAGCGGACACTACCCCCGCCGGGTTTACAAGCGACGAACAAGGAGTGCTGCCTCAGGGGTTTTTCAGGGAGGATGCAAATGGGTGGAGATTAGGTATCTTGAATGGACTAACAGGAGGCCATGCTTTGGACGCGAATGACCGTCGTTCCCATTGGGAAGGTGTCTACACCACCAAGGGCGAAGCCGAGGTGAGCTGGTTTCAAGACAGTCCCGCAGCGTCGCTTGATCTGATCGCCGCTGTGGGTGCCGCGGATGGTGCGGCGATCATCGACATCGGCGGCGGCGCCTCGCGCCTTGTCGACCACCTGTTGGCACTCGGTCATGGCGCGCTCACCGTCCTGGATTTATCAGCGGCCGCTTTGGAAACCGCCAAGGCGCGGCTCGGCCGGCAAGCCGACGTCGTTCATTGGATCACCGCTGATGTGACCCGCTGGAACCCGACCGCGACCTACGACGTGTGGCACGACCGCGCTGCCTTCCATTTTCTGATTGAGGCGCACGACCGCGCGGCCTATGTCGCCCGCCTCAAGAAAGCCCTGCGGCCCGGCGGCCACGCCATCATCGCCACCTTTGCCCTCAATGGCCCTGAACGTTGCAGCGGCCTCCCGATCCAGCGCTACGACGCCGCCACCCTTCGCCAAACCCTCGGCGACGCTTTCACCCTCGTCGAGACGCGGGCGGACGCCCATCAAACGCCATGGGGCTCAACCCAATTGTTTCAGTTCAGCGTGTTTCGGTTTGAGGGGTGAGCAAGGTAGCGCTGAGCTCACGAGGGCGGCCCCAGGGTCCTTAAGGGGCGCGCCTGAGACGTCAGTCAGGGGGACAGCACGCCGCTCTTGAATTCGTCAACGGCGCTGTCAACACTAGACGGCGGCGCGACGGTTGATCCGCTCGGCTCATCAACCCGCCGGACGTTGAAGAAGGACCCATCTCTATGCTGCGCCTTGCCTTGCTGTCGGCAACCTTTGGCCTCGTCGCCCTGCCGGCGTTTGCCGTCGATAGTCCGCCCGCCTATTCGGTCAGCGTGAAACTTTCGCCGGCGGCGGAGAAGAAGATCACGGCGATGAAGGAAGGGATCACTGTATCGTTGATGTATAATTTAGAGCCCGGACCCAAAGTGAAAGACGGCTTTCCCCTCCTGATCGGCGAGGAAACGCTCACCCTGAAGGGCGCCGGCACCGTCGCCGCCGGAAAGGTGAAACTCGACCCAAAAGAAATCCGCAAGGGCAAGAAGGGCGCCGCCCCCACGCTCCTCATCAACGTCTACACCAGCCGCCTCGTCGCCCAAGACAACCTCCTCAGCTGCGATCTTTTCGACGCCCCCTTCAAGGACATCCCCCGCGACAAGCCGATCGAGATTTTGTGTAAGTTGATTGAGGAGTGAGGTTTGGGGTGCGGTCGTTTGCCGGGGGCAGCAGTGTCAATGAAACACTAGGCAAAGCAAAATTTGTTCAACGGCGCGACTGAATACTTACATTAGGCTGAAATAGGTGTCACGCCCATAATATTTGGCAAAAGGGCGTGAGAACCAAGTGTAATAGACAGAAGTGTATCAATCAAGATTTCTGCAACGCGCGGGGAATCGTAAAGGCCCATAGAAGGAACCCGACGGCGAGAAGGGAAATCAACGTTCTTCCGCCATGGACGAGGCCCCATTGCTCGATTAGCGCACGGCTAGACGGGCCAGCGGCGGCAGAGGAAATGGCTAACAGCGCATTGTTAATCGGCGCGATCGCAAGCAGCGTCCAGGGCCAGTTGGCGAGCATCAGTACGCCGCCCGCGACATAGCGCCAGTCTCGATTGACCCACCACGCGCCAAGGCAAGCCAGCCCAGCAGCGATCGTGAGCGAGCCCTGGAGGATGAAGCCCACGCCAAAGCTGACCTTCCATTGTTCCAGAAGCGGTATGTCGGCAAGCGCAAGACGCGCTGGCTGTTCCGCAAGGTTAATATACAGCGCAATACCGCAGAACACGGCAGCCAGCGCGAGGGCTAGGGCAGGCATAAAACGCTTAATCATCGGCCAACGCCCATTCGAGCAAACAGACGATCCTTGCGGACAAGCTGATGGTAGAGCGCTGCTCCGATGTGAAGAAGCAGCAATAGCCCCATCAACCAAGCCATCACGGCATGCCCATAACGTGGCGCATAATTCCAGAAATCGGGAAGTGGGCCGGGCGCATTGCCGAAAATGATGTCTCCTGCCCCCGAGAGCGCCAGAAGCCCAATGCCAGAACCTGCCAGTCCAAGGATCGCCACGTACAAAAGTCCATGCACCGCCTTGGCCGCAAGAGCTTGCAGGCGCGGCACAGCAGGTGGATCATTTGGCTTGCGGTCGGCAACCAGCCACCAGCCAAGCCGCGCAAGCGTAAGAACAAGTACCGCTATACCGATAGGGGCATGGATACGAAGCACAGATGCCTTGGCGACAGGATCGATTAAGCCCGCCGCGCGGAAACCAGCGCCCATCAGGCCAATAATCAGTAAGGCGCTGATCCAGTGGATCGCTATTGCAATGCGCCCATAGCGCTCAGACGAACTCTTCCACACTTTCGCTCTCCACTGGCTTGCGATCGTTCTGGGATTGAAGTTTGCTTCGCAAATTCTGGAGCACCCGGAGGGCTGTACAGACCTCCTGTGATGAAAGTCCGCTAGCGAGATGATCAGCCCAAGGACGCTGGCGATTCATTGCGGCATCAAACACGGCTCTGCCTTTGGCCGTCATCAAGACCAGCTTGGCGCGCTGATGATGCGGATTAGGCGTGAACCGCACGAGATCCTGCATCGCCATTTCATTGACGAGCCGCTGCACGGCCTGGCGGCTAAGGCCCATGTTACGCGCGATATGAGCCACTGGCAGCGCCGATGACGACAGGTCTATGGCCCCAAGCACCTGCCACCGTGCCGAAGTCAAACCCAGGTCCGCAATCAAACCGTCACCCGCCGTCAGTAGCTCGCCATTGAGCCTGAACGTCTCAAGAATAAGGTCGGTGACGGCGGAGGGAGTGACTGACATGCCACCATCATGTCAAATTGACAATATGTTGTCAATTAAATTATTGTTACATCGCACAACTCAAGATTTTTTACACCGCTCTGGTGCAGCTAGCTTCATGTAGTCGACATGTGGTCTTGTGGGTTCGGGCTGAAAGACGATCGACGTTCGCCCGAACGCCATGCCCCGAGCAGTAGCTTGATGTTGTCGGCCACGCCATTTTGGTCATCGAGCTCAAGGTCGTAGAGCTTCCCCAAATGGATCGTCTCGAAGTCCTTTTTTGCGCTGCCGACTGGCCTGTTGCCACGTTGCTTCTCGCGCTCCACCAATATCGCGAGAGGGCAATGGACGGCCACGAAGAACACATCGTGCCCTGACAGAAGCCGGCGCAGATCGTCGAGCCATCCGTCGGTATCAAGGATGTGCTCTAGAATGAGATCGTTTCCAGCATCGGCATAAGCGCGAAGCGAAGCATGAAAGCCA
>CALSBD010000219.1:0-5986 GCA_943373055.1 Rhizobium sp. Q54 | reverse complement strand
ACCTGTTCGGCCCGAAAGCCCTCGCCGCGCCGAATAGCGGTGACGCGGGCCTTTGCGACGCGGGCGGCGGCAATGTGGTCGACGATGGGGAGCGGATAGCTTTCGCCAAGCCGCACGCCGGCGGTGGCCAGGATCGCCGGTGGGGCCTGCCAGGGTTCGTGGATCCAATCGGTCGGCAGCTTCGCCAGCTCAGGGACGTGACGGCGAATGAACTGACCGTCGGGGTCCTGGTCGCGCGACTGTTTGACGGGATTGTAGATGCGCAAGGTGTTGATCGACGTCGTGCCCGATTGCATCTGGATTTGCGACCAATGAATGCCGGGCTCGTAGTCGACGAACAGCCGCGCCAGCACATGGCCGGTCGCGCGCCAATCCAGCCACAAATGATAGCTGGCGAACGCGGTCAGCATGGCGCGCATGCGAAAATTGATCCAGCCGGTTGATGTGAGCGAGCGCATGCAGGCGTCGACGAAGGGAAATCCGGTCCGGCCGGCCGCGAAGGCCTCTAACAGTGGGCTCTCGTCGCCGTCGGTGCGTGCGCCATTAAACGCGGAGTGAAATGAGCGGGTCTCGATGGCGGGCTCGGTCTCAAGCTTCTGGATGAAGTGGCAGTGCCAATGAAGCCGTGACAAAAAGGCCCGCAGCGCGTTGAGCTCGACCGGGCGTGCCTCGGCGGGCATAGCGCGTAGCGCCGCCATGCGCCGCTCGGTCGCTTGCACCACCTCGCGCAGGCTGATGGCACCGACCGCCAGGTGCGCTGACAGCCGTGAGCACGCGTCCCACGCTGTTGCTGGGCTCGACATGCGGAACTGATAGCCGCGCGCACGACCATCGAGGAACGATTTCAACAGCGCGATCGCCTCCGGCCGCCCGCCGCGCTGACGGCCGGGGCACGGATCGGGTGCTAACCCAAGCTCTGCCGCAGTCGGGATCGCACCGGGATCCATCGCCAAGGCAACCGGGATGTCTTTGGGCGCGGGTGTGATGGGCTCGGCCATGAAGGCATCCCATCGTTCCGCCCAGCCGTCGCGCTTCTTCAAGGCGCGGACCACGCCGAATTGGGGGTGCTCCGACACGGCGATACCGGCGCGACGGGCGAACGCGCGCACGGCCCGGTCGCGCGCGAAGGTGAGCGCGTTGCCGGTCTCCTCGTGGGCAAAAAGATGACGGATACCGTGTGCAGCATGCAGCGCTTCAAAAATGGCGACCGGATCGCCGACCCGCACGATGAGTGGCGCGCCGCGACGGGCGAGCGCGTCTCGAAGGCTCTCAAGCGTCTCGCGCACGAATGCCCATTGGCGCGCGCTGGCATCGGGCGCCGACCACACCGCCGGCTCGACCACGTAGAGCGGCAGCACCGGGCCATGGGCGAGCGCATCGGCCAAGGCGCGATGGTCGTGCAACCGCAAATCTCGCTTGAACCAAACGACTTGAACCATCCGCCCCGACCGACCGTATAGCGTTCATCTTCCCACCCAACGTCCCTTCCCCTTGGGCCGCCGGTCACGTCCGTGATCGTTGGCCAAACTCTCGTGAGGCTTCGTGACGATCGATCTCATTTACGGCGGTACTGGTGGCATCGGATCGGCCCTGGCGCGACGGTTGGTGGCCGCTGGCCGGCGGGTTCATCTGGTGGCGCGCGATGGGGCGCGGCTGGCCGCGCTCGCCGGGGAGCTCAATGCGACGTTTACTGAGGGCAATGTCGCCGACGCCGACACCTTCACCCGCGCGACGGCTGAGGCGGGTGCGCCGATTGAGGCGCTCATTTATGCGGTGGGCACAATCAACCTAAAGCCAATGGGACGGCTGACCGACGCGGATTTTGAGCGCGACTTCGCCATCAATGCCCTGGGCGCCGCACGTGCGGTGCGCGCCGCGCTGCCGGCCATGAAGGACGCCAAGGCGCCGTCGATCCTGTTGTTCTCCACGGTCGCGGTCGCCCATGGCTTTGCCGCCCACGCGTCGGTCTCGATGGCCAAAGGGGCTGTCGAGGGCCTCACCCGGGCGCTTGCCGCCGAGCTCGCGCCGCGCATCCGCGTCAACGCGATCGCGCCGAGCCTCACGAAGACACCACTTGCCAGCGCCATGACGTCGAACGACGCCATGGCCAAGGCACTGTCCGCGCTGCATCCGCTCGGTCGGCTCGGCGAGGCCGACGACATCGCCGCGCTGGGTGCGTTTCTCGTTTCGGACACGGCGGGCTGGATCACCGGCCAGGTGATGGCGGTCGACGGCGGTCGCGGTGTGCTGAAGGGCAAGTCGTGACCACGCTGCGCTTCATTCTGGGGGACCAGCTCGACCGCGATGTCGCCGCCCTCGCTGATCTCGATGTGGATCGCGACGTGGTGTTTTTGTGCGAGGTGCACGACGAAGCCACCTATGTGCGCCACCACAAGAAGAAGATCGCCTTCCTGTTCTCGGCCATGCGCCACTTTGCCGCCGAGCTCGTCGCGGATGGTGTGCGGGTCGACTATGTGCGGCTCGATGATCCTGAAAACACCGGCAGCTTCACCGACGAGCTTGCCCGTGCGGTTTCGCGCCACACGGCAACCCGCGTTGTCGTGACCGAGCCGGGCGAATGGCGGGTGTGGGACGCGATGCGTAGTTGGTCGGCGCAGGTGGGCTGTCCGGTGGAGATCCGCGATGACCGGCGGTTCTTCGCCAGCCGCGCGGAGTTCGCGCACTGGGCCAAGGACCGCAAGACCTATCGCATGGAGTATTTCTACCGCGAGATGCGCAAGAAGACCGGCCTCTTGATGGACGGCGTGGAGCCTGTTGGCGGGCAATGGAACTTCGACCACGACAATCGCAAAAGCTTGCCCGAGACCGTGCGGCCGCCCAAGCGTCTCGCGTTTGAGCCCGACGCTATCACTCAGGCCGTTTTGGAGCTGGTCGACGCGCGCTTCGGCGACCATTTCGGCGATCTCAAACCCTTCGCCATGCCGGTGACGCGCAGCGAGGCGCTGGAGGTGTTGGACCATTTCATCGCGGTCGCCCTGCCCCACTATGGCGACTACCAAGATGCCATGAAGGCGGGCGAGCCGTTCCTTTATCACTCGCTGATCTCCGCCGTGCTCAATTGCGGTCTTCTCAATCCGCGTGAGGTGTGCGTGGCCGCCGAGCGAGCTTGGCAAGCGGGTCGGGCGCCACTCAACGCGGTCGAAGGCTTCATCCGGCAGGTGCTCGGGTGGCGGGAATATGTGCGCGGGCTTTATTGGCTGGAGATGCCCGGCTATGCGCACACCAACGCGCTCGACGCCACCCGGCCGCTGCCGTGGTTTTTTTGGTCGGGTGAGACCGACATGGCGTGTCTGTCGCACGTGATCTCGGAGACGCGGGCCAATGCCTATGCGCACCACATTCAGCGACTTATGGTGACGGGCAATTTCGCGCTTCTGGCAGGGCTCGCCCCGTCGGAGGTGGAGGCGTGGTATCTCATTGTTTACGCCGATGCCTATGAGTGGGTGGAACTGCCCAATGTGCACGGCATGGTGCTGTTCGCCGATGGCGGGCTACTGGCGTCCAAGCCCTATGCGGCGTCGGGCGCCTATATCGACCGGATGTCTGACTACTGCACAAGTTGCCGCTATGACGTAAAGGCGAAGGCCGGGCCGAAGGCGTGTCCGTTCAATGTGCTCTATTGGGATTTCATTGCTCGCCACGAGGAGCCGCTGGCGCGCAACCCGCGCATGGCCAACATGTATGCCACATGGCGAAAAATGACCTCCGCGCGGCAAGCCGAGGTGCGCGCTGACGCGGCGCGGTTTTTGTCGCGCATGGATGCGGGTGAGCGTGTGTAAGGGTTTGACGTTAAAGGAAAAACACGCCGTCTGGTGAGGATGGTGTTTCGGCTTGCTCCTGGGACTCGATGGCCGTGATGAGACGATCGCGCAACGACGTTGCCGAGAACGGCTTGACGAGGATCTGATCAACACCCGCACGGATCGCTTCAAGCACCACCTTGCGGGTGGCGTGGGCGGTGATGACGACAATGGGCGGCATCGGCTTGACACGGGCGATGTGACGCGCGGCATCGCAAAAGCCCGCGCCGCCAATGCCCGGCATTACCCAATCCAGGATCACCACGTCGAAATCTTGCGCTTTCACGAACCCGATCGCCATCTCGGCCCGATCGGTGTCGATGATGTATTTGACGCCGACTGATCGCAGAATGGACCGCACCAGCCGGCGCATGAAGCGGCTGTCATCGACGATCAGGACACGAATGGTCGTCAGATCAAACACGATTTAGCTAATGCCCCTTGAGCCAATGTTCCCACCGTCCGTCATTGGACCGCGGGCCGATTGGGCGCCCTCAATGTGCCAGGACACGCGACAACGCAGGACCTCAACCCAAGCCCTCTGTCGTCAACGTCAATATTTGAAAGACAGCGGCGTAGACCACGCCGCCCCACGCAAACTCATGGCTGCGCCACCAGACCATGGCCTCGGACACCTTGCCGCAAAAGTGTCCTGTTCCGACTGCGCGATTGGTAAATACCGCGCCAGGCAATCATTCCGCAAGGGTCAATTCGCGTCAGATGCCTGCTTCAGGCATATTTCAACGCCTTTCGGCCCGTTTTCCGTTACGGAATGGGCGCGCGCGGTCCGTCACGCGCGGCCAAACACCCGTTGAAAAATTGTATCCACGTGCTTGAAGTGATATGCGAGATCGAACTTTTCCTCGAGCTCGGCGGCGCTCAGCGCCTGCGCCACGTCCGCGTCGGCCTTGAGGAAGGCAAGGAAGTCGCCCTCCCCGTTCCACACTCGCATGGCGTTGCGCTGAACGAGGCGATAGGCGTCCTCGCGCGACACGCCTTTTTGGGTGAGCGCCAAGAGAACCCGTTGGGAGTGCACAAGGCCGCCCAGGCGATCAAGGTTCTTGGCCATGTTGTCAGGATAGATGACGAGCTTGTCGATCACGCCGGTGAG
This sequence comes from Rhizobium sp. Q54, assembly GCA_943373055.1. Classification (GTDB taxonomy): domain Bacteria; phylum Pseudomonadota; class Alphaproteobacteria; order Rhizobiales; family Ancalomicrobiaceae; genus CALSBD01. The sequence continues at coordinate 1,054 of CALSBD010000219.1, read as the reverse complement.
CCGGGCGAGCGCGAAATCTAGCGTGATGGTGGCGTCGGGCCCAATCATGCGCTCAACCGACGAGTGGGAGATATCCCGCTCGTGCCACAGCGCGACGTTCTCCATCGCCGGCAGCGCATAGGCACGCACCATGCGGGCAAGACCGGTCAAGTTCTCGGTCAACACCGGATTGCGCTTGTGCGGCATGGCCGATGAGCCCTTTTGGCCCGGCGAGAAGTACTCCTCAGCCTCAAGCACTTCGGTGCGCTGCAAGTGGCGGATCTCGGTGGCCAGCCGCTCGATCGATGAGGCGACGACGCCCAGTGCCGCGAAGAACATGGCATGCCGATCGCGCGGGATGACCTGGGTTGAGACCGGCTCGACGGCAAGTCCCATGGCTTCAGCCACGTGCTCTTCCACCCGGGGGTCAATGTTGGCGAAGGTGCCAACGGCACCGGAGATCGCGCACGTGGCGACTTCTTGGCGGGCAAACACGATGCGGGCGCGGGCACGCTGAAACTCCGCGTGTGCCTGGGCGAGCTTCAGGCCAAACGTCGTCGGTTCGGCGTGGATGCCGTGCGAGCGGCCAATGGTGGGGGTGAGCTTATGCTCGAACGCGCGGCGCTCCAGGGCGGCGAGCAACTGGTCGATGTCGGCGATCAGGATGTCGGCGGCGCGGGTGAGCTGTACATTAAAGCAGGTGTCGAGCACGTCGGACGAGGTCATACCCTGGTGCACGAAGCGCGCGTCCTCACCGACGATCTCCGCCAAATGCGTGAGGAAAGCAATGACGTCGTGCTTCACCTCCCGCTCGATCGCATCGATGCGCTCGACGTCAAACGTGGCGTCCTTGGCCTTGGCCCAAATGGTCGCGGCGGCGGATGCCGGAATCACACCGAGCTTGGCGAGCGCGTCACAGGCGTGCGCCTCGATTTCAAACCAGATGCGGAAGCGGGCCTGCGGCTCCCAAAGCGCGGTCATGGCGGGGCGCGCGTAACGCGGGATCATGGCAAGGCCTCCTGAGGCAGTTCGTAAGACGCGGTCTCAAACGAACGGGGTGATCAGCGCGCGGGGT
>CALSBD010000218.1:0-5987 GCA_943373055.1 Rhizobium sp. Q54 | reverse complement strand
TTGAATAAAAAGCTCACGCAGCTCAATCCTGGCTTGCTGTCGTTACGGAAAGCTGTAACGATGTAAGGGACCGATCAGGCATCTCTTTTTCGATTGAGGCCGCCATGGCGCCGATGCTTATCAAGATTGCGGGCAACTCAGCCACGGCCCAAACGGCATTCGCCTCATTTGGGATGAGCGCGGTCAGCGTTGAACCCATTCTCCAGCTGGAAGCCCCCGCCGGACAGGGCCTCGCCGAAGGCGGTGCCACGTGGCTTCGCGTCAGCGATGGCGCGACGACGATGGGCGCCCGCGGCGATCGCGAGACGGCGGCCCCGATTGGCTTGTTGTTCGACGAAGCCCACGAGCTTTTCAAACGTCTGCGCGCGGAGGGACACGCTGTTCTCGCGGTCGAGCCGGACATTGAGCAGACATGGCCGTCGGGCCATGCCGGCCCCGGCGGCCTCGGCTTTGCCGTCGATGCCGCACAATGCACGTTCGAGGACCAAGAGACGTCGGGTGGCCGGCCCGCGGGACCCGGGGCAGCTTGGCATCTCGGCTCTAACTTCTCTGATCTGGCCGCAGCGCGTGCCGCAGTGCCTGCCGCCGATCAGGCGAAGGTTCGGATCGCGCATCTCGATACCGGATACGACGATGACCACAAAACCAAGCCAAGACAGCTAGACTCGGCGCTCGCCTATGACTTCGTCGACAATAAGCCCGGTGCCATTGATCGCATTGTTGACGGGCAATGGTTCAGCAATCGGGGCCATGGAACGGCAACGCTCGCGCTGTTGGCAGGTGCAGACTGCCAGATCCCGAATGGGGCAGCCCCCCCGTTCAAAGGTGATCTCGGCGGCGCGCCAGACGTGACCGTCATACCGGTGCGCATCGCTGATTGGGTGGTCCGCTTCACCACCAGCAGCATGGTCGCCGGGATCAACCATGCCATCGAAAAAGGCGCGCATGTGGTGTCCATGAGCATGGGGGGCGTGCCCTCGCAGGCGCTCGCCGATGCAGTGAACCTGGCGTGGGAGAAGGGCGTCGTGATGGTGACGGCGGCCGGCAACAATTTCGCCCGTTTCCCGGTGCCCAGCATTGTCTACCCCGCCCGATATGAGCGCGTGATCGCGGCTTGCGGCGTCATGGCCAATGGGCGCGCGTATACCGGGCTCGCTTTCGGCACCATGCAAGGCAATCATGGGCCGCGATCCAAGATGGACACGGCGCTGGCCGCGTTCACGCCCAATGCTCCGTGGGCGGCGATTGGGTGCCGTGACCTCGTTACCATGAATGGCGCGGGCACTTCGGCGGCCACGCCCCAGATCGCGGCGGCGGCAGCGCTTTGGATCGCCAAACATTTGAAGACCCTCGATACCTATCCTGAAAAATGGATGCGGGTGGCTGCGGTCCGACAAGCTTTGTTTGCGTCCGCCAAGAAGTCGACCAACGCGCTGAACGCGGATGAAACGCAGCGTCTACTGGGGCAAGGCGTGCTGCAGGCGAACGATGCATTGAAGGTCAAACCGGCGAAAGCCAACGCTTTGGCGCAGCTGAAGCCAGAAAGTACCTGGCCGCTGTGGATATTGAACGTGATCGGCGATCAGTTTGGTGTGGCGGGTGGTGGGGTTCCAAAAGACCTCCTGGCCCTTGAGTTGATGCAGCTGTCAGTCACGGTACCCAGTGTGGCCGCTGCTTTCCCCAGCGATGCAACCGACGTGACCACGGCTAATGATCCAGCGGTCCGGGCGTTCTTGGAGGCCGCGCTCGACACCGGTCGTCCGTCCAAGGCGTTGCGCGCTTGGCTTGAGGCCGAGATCGGTCGCGCAAGCCGGGGGCTGGTGCCTTACGCGTCCAAGACCCGCGTGAAGCGCAAGCTTCCACCCGCCCCACAGCCGCGTCGACGGCTCAGGGTCTACGCGCTTGATCCCGCCCTCGCCAAGCAGCTTGAGACCTTGCCGATCAACGAAACCGTGATCGAGCTGCCTTGGGAAGAGCTGAAGCCGGGACCCATTGGCGATTACATTGAAGTGGTCGATGTCGATCCGGCCACCGGCCGGGTCTATGACCCGGTTGATTTAATAGAGCCGACGCTCCTGGCCGAACGGGGCCATACGCCGTCGGAAGGCAACCCGGCGTTCCATCAGCAGATGGTCTACGCGGTCGCCATGAAGACGATCGCGACGTTCGAGCGCGCTCTCGGCCGTCGGGTTTTGTGGGCCACGCCACCGTTTGACGGCGCCAAGGGGAAGACCAATACGCCAACGCGTCGCTTGCGCATCTATCCCCATGCTTTGCGCGCGGCGAATGCCTATTACAGCCCGGACAAGGTTGCGCTGATGTTCGGCTATTTTCCCTCAACAGGTGGCACCCATCAGTCCACGCCGCGCGGCAGCATGGTATTCACTTGCCTTTCGAGCGACATTATCGCGCATGAAATGACGCACGCGATCCTCGATGGCATGCATCGCCGCTTCCAGGATCGCTCCAATCCCGATGTCGCTGCCTTCCATGAAGGGTTCTCTGACATCATCTCGATCTTCCACCACTTCACCATCCCTGAGCTTGTGCGCTTTGAAATCGCTAAGGCGCGCGGACAGCTGTCGGCGGCGACCTTGCTTGGCGGGTTGGCGGGGCAATTCGGGGATACCACGCGTGACATCGGCGGCGCGCTCCGCAACTACTTGAGCGAACCGACGCGGAGCCGACGATATGGCACCACGCTCAAGGCCCATGACCGCGGCGAAATTCTGGTGTTGGCCGTCTACGACGCTTTCCTGGCGATCGTGAACCACCGCACCGCCGATCTCATACGGATCGCGACGGGCGGTACGGGTATCCTCGCTCAAGGGGCCCTGCATCCGGATTTGGTCGAGCGACTGACGCAGGAGACGATCAAGTCGGCCGAACATGTGCTGCGCATTTGCATTCGGGCGATCGACTATGTTCCGGCCGCGGACATCACCTTCGGCGACTATTTGCGCGCGCTGATCACCGCCGACGTGGACTTCATGCCCGACGATCCGCTCGGCTATCGCGTCGCCTTCATGCAGTCGTTCCGGCAACGCGGTATTCCCGTGCGCGACGTGCGGACATTCTCGGTGGAAACGTTGATCTGGAACATGCCGCAGGAGGACAAACCCGCGACGATCGTGCTGGCGCCCGGGGAATGGGGCAATCGAGAGGGCAAGACTCCTAAAGAGGTGAACTGGCTGAACGCCATCTTCCAACACGTGCGGTTTGATTTTGAACGCACGGCGGACTTTGACCAACTGGCCAACCAAGTCGTCTCCAATCAATGGAAGGTGTGGTCAGTATTGAACATGCATTTTCGAAAATTTCCCGATGAATTGCAGCAGTTCGGCTTGATTCCAAGGCTGCCGAAATACGCTTCCGACGGGAAGCTAGTTAAAAAGAAAATGACAAACGTGGATGGCGAACTCGTCGAGGAGTATACGGCATTCAGTGTCTATAATGTTCGGCCGTCTGTTCGCGTCACGCCTGATGGCGGGCTACAGCGGATTATTGTGTTCACCATCGAGCAACGGCGTCCGGTGTTCTTGGACTTCAAAAACAACCGCCTGGTTCCCCGGTTTGACTACAAGCCAGGCGACCAAGTCGCGTTCTGGCAGCGCGGGGGCGCGACCGTGGTGCTGGACGATACCAAGGGAGATCAGCGCATCCGCTACATCATCACCAAGTCGATGGGCAGCGAGCGCCGACTCCAAATCCAAATGGAGACGCTTCGGGGCGGGACCATGGCGTCGCTTCGCGAAAGCTATTTTGGTGAAAGTCACCGCGAACCCTTCGCTTTCCTCCATATGAACCATGAGGATGACGCCGATGGCCAAGGGCACGGGCACCACCACTAAACCCTCCAAGAAGCCACGCGCTGCCAAGGCGGCCTCCGCGGCTGCGACGGCTAAGCCCTCGAGAAAGCCACGCGCTGCCAAGGCAGGCCCCGCGGTCACGATGGCTGGTCCCGTGGCGATGGCAAGCGGCGCCCATATGCGTGTGCGGCACTATTGCCTCGGCTTTGGCGACTGCCACCTGTTGAGCTTTCCCCGCGCGGGCGAGCGCCCGTTCTTCATGTTGATTGACTGCGGCAATCATCCAAGCTTGGGCGACAAGGGAGCCGCCGTCAGGGATGTCGTTGCCGATTTGGCGTCAGTGACGGGCGGCCACATCGACGTCCTCGTGATCACCCACGAACATATGGACCATCTGTCCGCATTCGATCCCAAAGATGGGCTGTTCAGTCATTTCACGATCGACGAGGTCTGGTTTGGCTGGACCGAGGATCCCACCGACGATCTTGCCAACGACCTTGATCTGTTCAGAGCGCAAGGCGAACTGGCGCTGGCCATGGCCTCGGACCGACTGGCTGGCCTTTCGCCGTCGGACCCGATGGCCGACCTTGGGGTGTCACTCCAGGAGGTCCGCGGGTTTTATGCGTCCGCCAAAGGCTCGCGTATTCGCCCCTTCCGAGAAACCGCGCGGGCCCTGGCCCGCAAGGCCGTGCGCCACTTCAAGCCCGGTGACCCGCCGATGAGCCTTCCGGGCGTGCCCGACCTCAACATCTATGTGCTGGGGCCTCCTCGGGATCCCGAGGTGCTCAAGATCGACGAGCGCGCGAGTGAACTCTACAAATTCGGCAGCGGTGGCGGCTACAACCTTGCCGGCTTCGCCTTAGGCACGCTGTTGACGTCGATGGGCGATGACGTTGACGATCCCGGCGCGCCGTTCGACCCCGAACACGGGCATGACTTAAGCCTGATCCTCAACACCCCGGCACCACCGGCCAATGCCGCTGACAATATCAAAGTGGTGACGGCCCTCTTGAACGATCACTATCGAGGCGATCCCGCTGACAAGACCAGCCAACGTCGGCGCATTGACGGCGACTGGCTTGGCATCGCGGCGGAGCTGGGGTTACAGCTCGATCGCGGCATTAACAACACAAGTCTCGTGCTGGCGTTCGAATTTGGCCCGGATCGCCGGGTCGCCCTGTTCCCGGGCGATGCCCAGGTGGGCAACTGGCTCTCTTGGCCAAAGGTCACCTTTGGGTCGGGCGAGACAAAGGTCGAGGGTGCCGACCTGATGGCCCGCACGGTCTATCTCAAGATCGCCCACCACGGCTCGCATAACGGCACGCTGAAGGAGAAGGGACTGGAGCGCATGACCCACCGGGATCTGAGCGCCTACATCCCATCCAAGAAATCCGCCGCTGTCGACCTCAACTGGCACAAAATCCCCTTTGAGCCCCTGCTCGACGCCCTTTCAACCCGCACCAACGGCCGCATCCTCAAAGCCGACTCCCCCTGGCTGCCAAATGGCCCCGTGCCCGCCTCCCTGATCAGCGGGTCGATCAAGGGGATCAGATGTGGGGCGAATGGGTTGTATGTGGAGGTGGATGTGGGGTGATGGGGCGAGGTCACCGACACACGTCGGCTTGCCGACCTCAAGCATCTGGCGGCCGTGCATGCATAGTGGTCACCCCATGTGGCTTGTTGAGCCTTGGGGCACGCGCGTAAAACGTTAAAGTAGGCGCCGGAACCGCCGATCAGTTAAACACGAACTTCTGGTTCTCGCCGTTGTGGCACTTCCAGATGATCAAGCGGCGCAAGGGAGCGTATTTGGCGCCGGCGATGTCCCAGCAGCGGCCGTCGGAGCCCTCGATGCGGGACGTTGCGGGGTTGTAGCTCCAGTTGATGCGGGTCTTGTTGCAGTCGACCAGAGCGAGGCCGTGGTTGGGGATGTCGTCGACGCACAGATGCGGCGCGGCCCGATAGCGGACCTTGGCGCGCGCCGTGTCGATGGTGAACAGCTGCGGCGCCTTACCGTGGCAATGCCACAAGATGATGGGCGTGCCTGGCTGGGCGATGCCCTTGGTCACGTCAATGCAGAGTCCACCATGACCAAGCGCGTAGAAAGACGAGGCCTGCGCGGCCAACGGCCAAAACAAAATCGAGGCAAGGACTGAGAGCGCCATTTTCCAACTCGTCGAC
>CALSBD010000217.1:0-5996 GCA_943373055.1 Rhizobium sp. Q54 | reverse complement strand
CGACTGGGAAATCGCCAGCCACGGCCTCAAATGGATCGACTACAAGGATTTCACCGAGGCCGACGAGCGCGCCCATTTGGCGGAAGCCATCCGCATCCACGAAGGCGTCACGGGCACCCGCCCGCTCGGGTTTTATCTTGGCCGCGCCTCGGCTAATACCTTGAAGCTGACCATGGAGGAGGGCGGCTTCGTCTATTCCTCCGATAGCTATGCCGACGAGCTGCCATATTGGGTCAGCGGCCCCAAGGGACCGCACCTGATCATTCCCTACACGCTCGACGCCAACGACATGCGCTTTGCCACGCCACAAGGCTTCAACACCGGCGACCACTTCTTCAGCTATCTCAAGGACAGCTTCGACACGCTCTATCGTGAGGGCGGGGAGGGGCGCCCGGCCATGATGTCAATTGGCCTGCATTGCCGCCTCGTTGGCCGCCCTGGCCGCGCCGCGGCCCTTGCCCGCTTCATGGATTACGTGCTCGCTCATGACGCGGTGTGGATCCCACGCCGCATCGACATCGCCTGGCACTGGCACGCCCACCACCGGCCCACCGCGTAATCCGCGGCGTCGGCGGCTCGCACGCCGGCAAATCACCGCTCCACAAAGGGGCTGGACACGACCGCCCCAAGTCGCTATCTACCCCCCGTCTCGTCCACCCTTGACCGACGGCTCCGGTCCCTTGGCGTCTCGCCAACGGCTCGCATCGCCTTCGCCCCTCGGGTGGATCAAAGGGCGCCCTGCTGGGGGATAGTTTAACGGTAGAACTGCGGACTCTGACTCCGTTAGTCTTGGTTCGAATCCAGGTCCCCCAGCCAGCGCCTTTTTGTGTCACCGATGATCACGCACACCACGCCGGCCGATATCGACGCGCTCACGGCGCTGTATCGGGCTGCGTTTCCGACCGAAGATTTGGTTCCGCTGATCGAGCGCCTGTTCGCCGAGGTGGACGGACTTCTGTCACTCGCCGCCCGCGCAGACGACGGGACGCCAATCGGTCATATCCTGTTCACCCCGGGCACCGTCGCGGGCGCGGCGGTGGATCTGTTGGGTCCGCTTGCCATTCACCCCGCCTATCAGCGCCGCGGTCTCGGCCAAGCCCTCATCAAGGCCGGCTTCGCCACCCTAGCCGATAGTGCCAGCTGCCTTGTCCTCGTGTTGGGTGACCCGGCGTACTACGCCCGGTCCGGCTTCCGCCCCACGACCCTCGTCGTCCCCCCCTATCGCTTACCCCAGGGCTGGGAGACTGCCTGGCAAGCCTTTGCCCTCAAGCCCGCGGGGGCCCACCTGACAGGCCCGCTCAATCTGCCCGATCCCTGGCTGCAACCGGCCTTATGGGCGGAGGGGTGATCACAGCTTCGGGCCCGTTGATGTGCGCGCCAAGCTGGCGTTTGCTGGCAAGGGGCCGTGAAAGCTCCACCCTCGCCACCGGCATTGCGTGCCGCCCCAAAGGACACCTTATGACCCGCCCCGCCGTGATCGCGCTCGCCCTGTCGACACTCGTTGGAACCGCCGTGCCCGCCGGTGCGGCATCATCGGACGCGTGGGCCGAACTTTGGAAGCAAGCATCGGCGGCGTGTGTCACCGCGAGCGGCCTGAAAGACGCCAAGGCTGCCAAGCCGATCGACTTTTCCGATAAGGTGCTCGTGGTGATCGACGGCCGTTGGCCGCAACCCCACATGAAAAACGCCGCCGCCCAATTCGCCTGCCTTTACGACAAGCGCGCCAAAACCGCCGAAGCCACCGAAGTGATGCGCTAACCGCGGGCGGCCGTGGCGCGATCCAGCAAGCCCGCGCGCGCTGCTGGCGCTCCGTCCTCGATGCGGATTGATCTATCAAAATAGATCATTGAATCAAGTTGATATGGAAAAACAGATCAAACCTTGCAGACTCGGGAATGATATGTTTTTATAGATCAATCGCGCATATCGATCTATCATAGCTAATCATGTCTCAGACCAATGAGTCCCTCATCGCCGCGCTCAAGGCCGCCCGCGTCGCGCGCGGCTTCAGCCAGCGCGAATTGAGCGCGCGCGCCGGCGTGCCGCAAAGCCACATCTCCAAGATCGAGAACGGCGGCGCCGACATCCGCATGTCGAGCCTGATCGAACTGGCCCGCGCCCTCGAATTCGAATTGGTGCTGGTGCCCCGCCGCCTGCTCCCCGCCATCAAGGGCCTGACCACCGGCGACACCCGCCGCCCCGCCTACAGCCTGGACGACGAAGATGACGCCTAGCCCCGCGACGCTGGATGTCGAGGTGGGGACGTCGCCTTCCGGCGTCGAACGCCGCGTCGCCGCGCTGGGCGTATTGCCAATCCGGCAGGTGCGGATCGCCTCCACGAAAGGAACCTGAGCCATGTAGGACTATACTTCGGAAAGCCGAACGATCCCGCTCGCCACGCCCTCGAGCGGGCTGCCTCTGGCGCGGGCGTCATGATCCAATCTGTTCGGCATCGTCTCGCGCACCGCGCTCGTCGGCGAGCTGGTCGCGATCAGCACCGACGCCGTCTATGAACTGCCCAAGCTCGCCAGCGCCGTGATCGCGGCCGGCGCTCGCGTCTCCTGGGACGATACCGCCAAGCAGATCAACGTGCCGGCGGTCGGTCGCTTCCCGGTCGGAACCGCGATCGAAGCGGCGGGCAATGGCGTCGCGACTCTGCGCGTGTGGCTCGATGGGGTTTCCACGGCGGCGGCGTGATTTGCGAGCTTCGAGTTCTTGCTTCGTTCCGACGACTCAATAAACTGACCGGATGTCGAGGAAACCCCAGCGTATTGTGGAAGCAGCAATTGTCGAGCGGATCGGGCCGATCACGGCACGCGATCTCCTCGCGATGTCTGACGACAGTTGGGGACTTATTCGAGACCAGATCACTGACCGGCGAAACGGCAAGGACGGGCTCCGCGCGCGATGCATGGCATGTGAAGGCGAAGTCTATGTCCGCACGGCACGGATTGGTGCCATTAGCCGCCCTCTCTTCGCGCATTACGCCGGAAGTGACCCGAACTGCCCGTGGTATCAAGGAAGGAACATTGAACCCGACGATGCGCGCGCCTCTCAATACCAAGGGCGGCAAGAGTCCAATTTTCACCGCCTCATGTGTGAACTGGTTGCCGAATTGGCGTCGCTGGACCACCGATACATCCGACACACGGTCTCGGAGTACCTAGCGCCGACCGAGAACCAGCATGGCCGGTTTCCCGATGTTTATGTCGAGTGGGACGGGTTCGGCCCGTTCGCGGTCGAATTTCAAATGTCGGGAACGTTTCAGACGGAGATTTCCGCTCGGTGCAAACATTACGAGCGCGAAGGTGTCCCCTTGCTCTGGATTTTGTTCGGGATCGACACCGCCCGCGCGCTGCCACAGAGCTTTCGGGACGTCATCCGTCGCCACAGAGGAAACGCCTTCGTGCTCGATGCCGCAGCCGTGGCCGCATCGCGGGATCAGAAGACGCTCGTTCTATCCTGCTACGCGACGAACGGCGACGCGCTCGAGGGCCCGAAACTTGCACGCTTCGATGAACTCACCATCCCGCGCTCGAAGCTACCCTATTGGGAAGACCGGCTTGTCACGCCGCGACTAAAGGACATTGAAGGCCGCCGCCGTCCCTGGTTCCGAGAGCTTGCCGACTGGGATCACTTCAAACCTCTGGACAGCCTCGACCGCACGCAAAGTCTGCTCGTGGCAGCCGCTTTCTCAATCGTCGCAACGGCGAATGGCAAAGAGATCAACTATGCAAGCAAGCACCCCAACATCCGGGCGATGCTCAACACTCACCTCCATTCTGGAACGTTTGCGCCCTACGCGGCTCTCCTGACACGGCTGATCGAGAACACCGCGATCAACAACCTGCTCAAAACGACAGTTGGCGCCCATCTGCAGCGCCACCGTGATGATGTGCAAGCCGGTCCACAGTCGCCCGAGTGGCTGCTACTCCGCCATTTGCTGCCAGAAGCACTCGATCCCGTCTTGCGCGAGGAACTTCACTATCTCGACGCGCTGCCAGATTGGGCGCGGCCTTCTCACGGCTGATCGATCAAGGCCGGAGTCCAACCTGCATGGTAGCTGTCGCGACTGGCGAACGACCGCCCGCGACCGGAAAATGCGACCTATACGCGACCAGTCGCAAATCGGCGATTCCGCCACAATCGGGCAGTCAGGCAAGCGGTTGATGCATGGAAACCAAATGGCGCGCCCGAAGAGATTCGAACTCCTGACCCCCAGATTCGTAGTCTGGTGCTCTATCCAGCTGAGCTACGGGCGCGCTGCGCGGCAAGCCGCGGGAGGGGGGTGAGCCCCTCAAGTGGCGGGAGGTGTAATGCGATCAGTGGGGGATTGCAAGCCGGTTGTTTTGGAAAATGACGGTGTGTTGACACCCATAGACCCGGCGCCGGGGCGCGGGGCCATCCGTTTTCGCCCGCCGCTGCTTTGGCCATCGCGCCGGGCCAACGACCACCGGCCGGGCCCGCATCAGGCATCCACGCCGCGGGCGGGCACGAGGGCGCGGTGGCGCTGGCGCGGGCGCTTGGCGCGGCGGATTGACCAGGACAACAGGATCACCGGCAACAGCCCGACCGCCACGATCAGCAAGGCCCCCGTGGAGGCTTGTGCCAGGCGCTCGTCGGAGGCGAGCGTGTAGACCCGCACCGCCAGCGTCTCGAAGTTAAACGGCCGCACGATCATGGTGGCCGGCAGTTCCTTGAACACATCGACAAAAACGATGAGCGCGCCGGTTAACACCGAGGTCGCCAGCATCGGCGCGTGCAGCTTGCCGACAATCTTGAGGGGCCCCGCGCCGAGCGAGCGCGCCGTGCCGTCGATGGACGGGCTGATCTTGCCCATGCCGCTTTCCACCGGGCCCACCGCCACCGCGAGGAAGCGAACGAGATAGGCATACACGAGCGCAACCGCCGTACCCGACAGGATGAGCATGGGCGCGGCCCCGGTCAGCGCGGTCAGCGCGCCCGAGATCGCGCCGTCAAACCAACCCAGCGGGACGAGCACGCCCACCGCGATCACCGAGCCGGGGATGGCATAGCCCGAGGCGGAGAAGCGCAGCGCGCTCTTTGTGAGCGCCGAGCGGTCAATGCGCACGGCATACACAAGCAAGATCGCCATCAGCGACACCACCACCGCGGCCGTGCCGGCTAACACGAGGCTGTTGGCGGCGTAGTGGGCGAGGTTTGCCAACAACAACGCATCGGTCACGTCGATCGACAGATTGATGAAGATGAGCACCGGCAGCACGAAGCCGAACACCACCGGCAGCGCACAGGTGATGAACGCCGCGATGGCCGCGCCGCCTTTGAGATGAGCCGCGACCGGGGCGGTCGTTTTCTTCGTGGTTTCCTGATAGCGCCGCGCGCCGCGCGAGACGCGTTCGAACACGATGAGCGTGAGCGCGACGGAAAGAAGTGCGGTCGACAATTGCGCGGCCGCCACCGGCTCGCCCATGCCAAACCAGGTCCGGTAGATCGCCGTGGTGAAGGTGGGCACGCCGAAGTATTGCACGGTGCCGAAATCGGCGAGCGTTTCCATGAGAGCGAGCGCCACGCCGGCGCCGATGGCCGGCCGCGCCATCGGCAGGGCCACCCGCCAGAACGTCGCCCAAGGGCCGCGGCCCAGCACGCGGCTTGCTTCCAATACGCCCGCGGACTGATCGAGGAAGGCTGCCCGGGTCAAGAGGTAGACATAGGGGTAAAGCACCAGCGTCATCAGCACAGCGACGCCGCCCACCGAGTGAATATCGGGGAACCAATAGTCGCGTTTGGTCCAGCCAAAGGTCTCGCGCAGCAAGCTCTGGACCGGGCCGGCAAAGGTGAGGAAGTCGGTATAGGCATAGCCGATGATGAAGGCCGGCATGGCGAGCGGCAACAGGAGCGCCACTTCGAACACCCGGCTGCCGGGAAACCGGCACAGCGTCACGAGCCACGCGGTCGCCACACCCACCACGATCGTGCCGGCCGCCACGCCGGCCATGAGCGTGACGGTGTTGATG
>CALSBD010000216.1:0-6016 GCA_943373055.1 Rhizobium sp. Q54 | reverse complement strand
GATGCTGGACGAGTTGAAGGCAAAGTATCCAAACGTCACGTTTGTCGGGCCAAAGCTGGGTGCCGAGCTTGCCGCCTATTATGCCATGGGCGACGTTTTCGTGTTTCCCTCATTGACCGACACCTTTGGCAATGTGGTGTTGGAAGCCTTATCGTCGGGCGTGCCGGTGGCGGCCTATCCGGTGATGGGGCCGAAAGATATCATCGGCACCACCGGGGCCGGCACGCTGGACGAAGACCTACAGCGCGGCGCGCTGGCGGCCTTGAATATCCCCAAGAGCGTGGCGCGCGCCCACGCGCTGACATTTTCATGGGAAGCGTGCGCGCGTCAGTTTATGACGGCGATTTACGAGAGCTATCAGGTGCCCGCTGAGCGCCGCCGCGTGGCGCCGCCCGCGCCGCCCCCCTCGCTTGAAGAGCGGCTTGCCGCCGCCACGCGCTGAACGCTGGGTTGCGCGGTCCAAGCCGTGCGATGTTGCTGCGACAGTGGAGTTCTCAGGCCGTCTCTGATACCTCAAGGCGACGGATATTGATCCGTAGATCCGGAGGACCGCGTGATGACCCCTGTCCGCTTGCCGACCGTTGCCGACTTGGAAGCCGCGCGAGAGCGCATCCGGTCCGAGGCTGTGCGCACCCCGTTGATTGCGTCGTCGGTGCTCGATGCGCTGGCGGGCGGGCGGGTGTTCTTGAAGCCGGAAAACCTCCAGCGAACCGGGTCGTTTAAGTTTCGCGGCGCGTTCAACGCGGTGTCGCGGCTGGCCGCCGATGGCGTGCGAGCCGTGGTCGCCTCGTCGTCGGGCAATCATGCGCAAGGTGTGGCGGAAGCCGCGCGGCTATTGGGCTTGTCGGCGACGATCGTAATGCCGGCCGACGCGCCGCGCATTAAAATCGCGCGCACCCAAGCCATGGGCGCCTCAGTCGTCACATATGATCGGTTGACCGAGGACCGCGAGGAAATTGCTCGCTCGATCGCCGCCTCCCAAAACGCCTCCATCGTGCACCCCTATGAAAACGCCGACGTGATGGCCGGGCAGGGCACCATTGGCCTGGAAGTGACCGACGACCTCACGGCCAAAGGGATGATCGCCGATCAGGTGCTTGTGTGCTGCGGCGGCGGTGGCATGACGGCGGGCATCGCGCTCGCGCTGGAGGCGCGCTCGCCGTCGACCGCGCTTTACACGGTTGAACCGGCCGGCTTCGATGATCAGGCGCGCTCGTTCAAGGCGGGCGAGCGACTGCGCAATCCCAGCGCCACCGGATCGGTGTGCGACGCGCTCATGGCGCCAACGCCGGGTGAGATGACCTTCGCGGTGAACCGCTCGCGCGTGACGGCAGGGCTTGTCGTGACCGATCAGCAAGCCCTGGCGGCGGTCGCCTTCGCGGCACGTGAACTCAAGCTCGTGGTGGAACCCGGCGGTGCCGTCGCGCTTGCCGCGGTGTTGTCGGGCATCGTCGACACCAAGGGCAAAGTGACGGTTGCCATTTTGTCGGGCGGCAATATCGACCCGGCCATGCTGGAGCGCGCCTTGGCGGCGTGACGCAGAGTGATGTCACTCAGGGTCGGCAACCGATGATCGGTTTCCCCCTCTCCCAGTCCCGCCCCCGCCAAGGGGGAGGGGACGCCTGAACTTCGGTTGAAGTTGGCTTAAGCCATTCAATTCACTCAACAATCCTTCGAGCGTCCCCTCCCCCCTCGCGGGGGAGGGACAGGGAGAGGGGGTGCAAGAGTTGGAACGCTGAATTCTCGAGTGCGCGTGAAGCAGAAAAATCCGCTTTTGAACAATGGCTTAGGTTGCCAGCTTGGCCTCATGTGTCCGCTCGGAGCCCTTCTCTGCGCTCAGGCGAGACGGGATTGTCGCGGCGGGGTGATGTTGCCGCCACCTCACCCTTTCAAACCTGCCACGTGGGCCAACAGCCCACGGGTGGAGGCGTCCTTGGTGTCTGGGACGGGGGTGCGGCCTTCGACCATGGGGAGGAGCTCGGCGGCCAATTCCTTGCCCAGCTCCACGCCCCACTGATCAAACGAGTTTACGTCAAACAGGATGCCCTGCACGAACACCTTGTGCTCATAGAGCGCGAGCAGGCGGCCCATCGTGTGGGGATCGAGCTTGCGATAGACCAAGGTGGTCGAGGGGCGATTGCCGGGGAACACCTTGTGGGGGGCGAGCGCGTCGATGGCGTCCGACGAAAGGCCCTTGGCGGCGAGTTCCGCGCGCACCTCGGTCTCCGTCTTGCCGCGCATGAGCGCTTCAGACTGGGCGAAGCAATTGGCAATCAGTTTGGCGTGGTGGTCGGCCATCGCCTCGTGCGGCTCGGCGGCCACCAGGAAGTCGCAGGGGATGACATCCGTGCCCTGGTGGATGAGCTGGTAAAAGGCATGCTGGCCATTGGTGCCCGGCTCACCGAACACAATGGGTCCGGTCGGGCCGCCCACGGGCCCGCCGTCGCGGCGCACGCCCTTGCCGTTCGATTCCATGTCGACCTGCTGCAAGTGGGCGGCGAAGCGGGCCAGGCGCTGGTCATAGGGCAAGATCGCCTGGGTGGTGAGACCGAGGCCGCAGCGATACCACACGCCGATCAAGCCGAGGATGACGGGGAGGTTTGCTTCCAGAGGCGCCGTGCGGAAGTGGGTATCCATGGCGTGGCCGCCATCAAGAAAGGCGCGGAAATTATCTGGGCCCACCGCCAGCATCACCGGCAAGCCGATGGCTGACCACACCGAATAGCGCCCGCCGACCCAGTCCCAGAAGCCGAACACGCGGTCCGCGTTGATGCCGAAGGCTGCGACTTTTTCGAGTGCGGTCGACACAGCGCAGAAGTGCGCGCCGACGGCAGCCTCGCCCAAGGCGTCAACCAGCCAGCGGCGCGCCGACAGCGCGTTGGTCATGGTCTCCTGCGTGGTGAAGGTCTTAGAGGCAACGATGATGAGCGTCGTTGCCGGATTGAGGCCCTTCAGGGTATCGGCGAGGTGGGCGCCATCCACATTGGAGACAAAATGGACACGCGGACCGTCATGATAGGGGGCGAGCGCCTGGGTGACCATGGCAGGCCCCAAATCCGAGCCGCCGATGCCGATATTGATCACGTCGGTGAAGACCTCGCCCGTCGCGCCGGTCAATGCACCGGTGCGAATTCGCACTGCGAAGACACCCATGGCATCCAAGACGGCATGAACCTCTGGCATGACGTTGATGCCGTCGACGTGAAGACCGTGATCACGCGGCGCTCTAAGCGCTGTATGCAGGACGGCACGCCCCTCGGTGGTATTGATACGCACCCCTGAGAACATGCGCTCGCGCTCACCTTCGAGGTCTGCGTCACGGGCCAGGGCGAATAAGAGCTCCATGGTTTCATGAAGGATACGGTTCTTCGAATAGTCGAGTAACAGGTCGTCCATCGCGACACTGAACCGTGCAAACCGATACGAATCAGCTTCGAAGAGAGCACGCAGATGCTTGGTCGCGAGCTGGAACGCGTGGTCCTTAAGCGCTTGAAAGCCGGTTTTTGCTGGATGCACGTTACATATCTCCCAGTGAAGCGCATTGTTTAATGCGTCGACTTCTTAGAGCCCAAACGATACCGGAAACGTTTTTCTTCCCAAGATCGACGCTGACCCGGTCCGGCACCGGATCGACGTATTGCGAACTGTCATTTTTGACGATAACAAATCGCGTTGTTGACCATGAGAGTTTGTGCATCATGGGGCGGATTTCAGGGAGACCCGAAACTTGACCTTGACACCTGACGAACGACAGAACGCCAGAAAAGCGGCGTTCGTGCAATCATTCGCCAAGGGCCTCATGGTCATTCGGACCTTTTCGGCCCAGGCGCCTCATCAAACGCTATCAGAGGTCGCCGCGCGGACTGGCCTTACACGCGCGGGTGCGCGTCGCATTCTCCTGACCCTCGAAGAGCTTGGCTATGTATCCGTCGATGGTCGGCATTTTCGGCTGACCGCCAAGGTGCTTGATCTGGCGGCGGCATTCCTCGCGTCCACGCCGGCTTGGAACCAGGCCGACGTGGTGCTGCGCTCGCTCGTCGATGCTGACCATTTGTCGGCGACGCTCAACACGTTGGACGGCCCTGATCTCGTTGTCGTCACGCGTGTGCCGGCCCTGGTGCCGCGTCCCGCGCGCCATGACACGGGCACACGGTTGCCGGCGCTGCGCACCGCCGCCGGGCTGGTGATCGCCGGGGTGTATCCCGAACGCGTTCCGCGCGAACTGCGGTCGGCATTGGCGGGCGTCGAGGATCCGGCCATTTCAGCTGCGCTGTCCCAGGCGCGCGCGCAAGGCTATGTGCGGGTGACCGACGGGCTCTATCCGGGGCTTACCACGGTGTCCGTGCCCGTCCCTTTAAAGCGAGAAGACCCCTGGGCGATCAGCGTGGCGGGGCTTAATGGATCAATGCCGCCGGCCGGCGCGGAAGGGCCGCTTGTGCAGCGCATGCGCCAGGCGGCCGAGGTGATGTCGATGGCGTGAGGCGCGCCCTGTCAGCTCGCGTCCGTGTCCGTGCGCTTGATGGGCAGCACCGACGCGCCGGCATCAGCGGGGAGCTTGGCAAAGCCGATCACGCTGATCGCCGAGAGCGCGCCCACAATCAAGAACGCCCATGTGAAGTCGGCAGGGCTCGCATCAGCGACCCCGCGCGCGGCGGGAAGCACCATGATTAGGCTCGCGCCGATCGCCACGCCAAACGACAAGGTGACCTGTTGAGCGGTTGAGGTGAGCGTGGTGGCGCGCGAGAGCCGGTGTTCGGGGACGTCGCACACCGTCAAGGTGTTGATGGCGGTAAACTGCAGCGAGCGGAACAGCCCTGCGCCATACAGAAGAGCCAGCGCCGCCGCCACCGGCCACGCAGGCGAGACAAGCCCGGTCGCCGCCATCAGGACGGAGGCGAGCAGCCCGTTGATGACGAGGGTGCGCCGATAGCCCAGTCGCGCAATCACGCGCCGCGCCATCGGTTTCGCCGACAAGGCGCCGAGTGCGGTGGCGAAGGTGATCAGGCCTGATTGCAGGGCGCTGAGGCCATAGCCCAACTGCAGCATCAGCGGCAGCAGGAACGGCACGGCGCCAACGCCGATGCGAAACCACGATCCGCCGATCAGACCCGCCCGATAGGTCGGGATCGCGACGAGCGAAAGATCCAGCAGCGGGCGGTCGATGGTGCGCTGGTGGCGCACATAAAGCCACAACAGGCCGACCGAGACGACCAGCACGGCGACGGGAATGATCAGCGCGCCCTTGAGCCGGGCCAGAACCTCAAAGCCGATGATGATGCCCGCAAGCCCGGTGGCGGCCAGAAGAAAGCCCTTGGTGTCAAAGGGCGCTGGATTGGTGTCCTCCACCTTGGGCATGTAGGCCCAGGCGAGCGCGATGCCGATCAGGCCGACGGGAATATTGATGAAGAAGATCGCCCGCCATCCCACCGTGGTGGCCAACAGGCCGCCGAGCGGCGGGCCCAGGGCAGGGCCGATGAGCGCGGGGATGGTGAGCCAGGCGAGCGCGTCGAGCAGGTCCTTCTTCGGCACCGCGCGCAGCACAACGAGGCGCCCGACCGGGATCATCAACGCGCCGCCCATCCCTTGCACGAACCGGCCAGCGATCAATTCAGGCACCGTGCGCGATAGCCCCGCCAAGGCCGAGCCCACGAGAAAGCACAAGATCGCCGCCTGAAATACCCGCCGCGCGCCGAAGCGGTCGGCGAGCCAGCCTGAAATGGGGATAAACACTGCCAAGGCGACCAGGTAGGTGGTGATCGCCAAGGAGAGCTCCGCTGCCGGCACGCCAAAGTCGCGCGCCATCACCGGCAAGGCGGTGGCGATCGCGGCATTGTCAATGAACTCCATGAACAGCGCGGACGCGACCGTCAGGGGGATAATGCGGGTTGGCGGCATGGACAGCGTCATGGGGGCGCGGGCGCGTGTGGCGGGGCCCGTTTGGGATCGCCCTTCCCATGCCATGCCGTAGAGGGGGCTGTCATCCACCCCGCGCGCAACCCTGGGCGCCTGCGGGCGA
>CALSBD010000215.1:0-6059 GCA_943373055.1 Rhizobium sp. Q54 | reverse complement strand
CGGCCTGTTTGCGCCGAAACGGCCAAAACGGCAGGATCGACTTCTTTTCAGCGACGGCCTTTTGCTTGGACATGGTCTGAGGTCTCCAAAGACGCTGACGGTCAGGCCTGCTTGGTCGACAACTGGGTGGCGGCGGTCGAATAGAGCTTGCGCATCATCGCTTCATGGTCGGCGAAGGCATCGGCGGTCATTGTCGCGGGCGGCATCACCAGATCGGGCTCCGGCTCGACCGGTGCCGCGGCGGCGCGCGGCAGATCCGACAAGGAGCGCTGCAACAGATCCGCATAGGACACGAACGCAGCCTCAAACGCGCGAGCCAGTTCGCCAAAGCCGTCCTGCATGCCGGTCTCGAGCGAGCGGGCGAGCATGCGCATCTCCATGCGATACGCCTCGCTATCGCCGCCGGCGGCGCCACCTTGGGCGGCGAACTTGGCCATCGCCATGGCCTGCTCGCGCGCGGCCGTCTCCATCGCCTGCGCCATGCGCTGCAGGCCCGTGCTGACGCCGGCCTCGATACTGGCCCCCACGCGGCGCACGTCCTCGATCGACATGGTGGTCTCGGCGATGCGGTTGATGTGGGTGGTCATCAAGGTCTGGTGATCGGTGATGTGGCGCATCGCGTCGGTCTGCGATTTGGCCGAGAGGTCAAACACCTTGGCCACGTCATTGAAGCCATCGGCGACGCCCTTTTCCAACGAGTGGCCAATGCGGCGCAGCTCATCGGTGAGCGGGCTGATCTTGGCGACGACAGCCATGGATTCCATGATTTCGGCTTGTTGACCGGCGAGCTTTTGGAATTGTTCGGAGTTTGCCTCCAGCACCGCCACCAGCGTCGCCGCCACATCGCGGAAGCCATCGCGCATGCGCTCATGGACCACGTTGGACAGCTCCACGATGTCGCCGCGCAAACCTTCATTGGCCGCGATCTTGGCCATTTGGGTCGGCAAGTCGGCCTGCTGAACCACCAGCTTTTCCAGGCCCATCGCCGTGCGATCCAACAGGTCGCGCTGCTCGGCCTGGGAGGTGTTCATGCGCTCCATAAGTTTGGCGACGCGCTCCATGGTCTCAGTGTTGAGCTTCATGTTGCGCGCGATCGATTCCAGCGCCCGGGCGGCGAGCTTGCCGCGCTCGGGATCGCCGCCAATGAGCGACCCGCCATCATGAACGGTGGCGATGCTGGCGCCATGGGCATTGCGCACGCCATCTTCGTTATCGAGCTGCGACACGCCGGCCAGCCACTGCTCAAACGCGGTGCGCAGCGCATCCGCCGCGCGGTTGCCGAAGCGGGACACGAGACCGACGGTCAACGAACCGAACAGACCGAACAAGGACGACGAGAAGCCCGTGGCCATGCCGGTGAGCGGCGCCTGCAAGTCGGTCAACAGCTGCTTCATTGCGTCGCCGCCACCGCCCGCATTATTGAGCGCGCCGATGATGCCGCCGACCGAGGCGACCATTTCCATCAGGCCGATGAAGGTGCCGATAAGGCCGAGGAAGACGAGCAGGCCGCCCAAATAGTTGATCAGCGAGCGCTCGCCCGCCAAGCGGCTGTCGATGCCGTGCATCAAGCTCTGCATGGTTTCGAGCGAGATGCGCAGGCGACGCGAGCGCAGCAACTCTTCGTAGGTCAGCTCGTAGATGTGACCCAATAAGGGCGGCCGGCTGAAGACGTGGCCCGGCTCCAACGTGCGATAATGCCGCCAATAGGGATCTTCCGCCGAGCGTTCTTCGTCGTTACGGATGTCTTCATAGACTTCCTGCAGCGCTTCGAACGCGATGATTTCGTTCTTCAACCCGAAGACATTGCGGAAGCACAAATACACGCCGAAAATCAACAGCGCGATGATGGTGCCGTTCAAGTAGATGTTGGAGGTGATGCCGCTCCAAACGAAGTGCCACGCCCAGAAGGCCAAGCCGCACGTCGCCGCGACGACGGCAAACATCTTGATCAGGTTGGAGCGGATTTCCTTACGCATGAACCGGCCTCCGACGCGATCGATACACGATCGCTGGCCCGTCATGGTTAAGGCTTAAGGTTCAAGGTTGGGTTAACGCGGGACGCCAAGCCGTTCGATCCGCGCACCCGACGCGCCTGCAACCGCGCCGCTCAGGGCTGCGGGCCGTCATAGCCCTCGACGATGATCACATCGGCCACCGCGGCGGCCACCCGATGGGCGAGCGCAGCTTGATAGAGCGGGCTGTCGTAACAGGCCTTGGCGGCCTCAAAGCTTGGAAACTCGATCACCACATTGCGCGCGCGGCTCTCACCCTCGCGGGTCTCGAACGCGCCGCCGCGCACCACGAACCGCCCGCCAAAGGCGCGAAACGCGTCCGCATTGGCCGCCATATAGGCCTTGTAGGCCTCCGGATCGTGGACATCAACCCGACCGATCCAATAGCCCTTGGGCATCACTCGACCCCTTCGACAAGGGTGAGGTGGATATCGGACACCGGCAGCCGATGGGCACGGGCGGCCTGATACTCCGGCGAGGCCCAGCACGCCTTGGCCATCTCAAGGCTGGGGAACTCAATCACCACGGTGCGCGCAAACTTGGGTCCCTCGACCGCCTCATGGCGACCGCCGCGGGCCAACACGCGCGCGCCGAAGCGGGGAAAAATCTCCGTCGCGGCCGTGGCATAGAGCTTGTAGATCTCCGGGTCATCGACACGGACATGGGCGATCCAATAGGCCTTGGGCATGGGCTCCTCCTTGTTTGCTTTTGATTTGGAGCGCCACTGTCAACCGGATCGGCCGCGCCGTCCATGCCCGGCGCGCATGGCCCGCCTCACGCGGTGGCGGGGCGCCGATAGGTCCACACCCGGGCGGGCGGCAGGTTCATCACCACCCAATTGGTCTTGTCGATCGCCCAACGGCCTTCCATCGGCGGCACGGGCGGGACAAGCGCATAGGAAAACTGAATGAACGGCGCGCCCGCATGCAGCCGCGACAGCGACGCTTCCAACAACCGGTGGCGCATGGGCAAGGGCTTCGTGAACAGCGGCAACGACGACACCACGCCAACCAGCGGGCTCGTGGCCAGCTGGTCGACCACGGTGGCGAGGTCATAGGCGTCGCCATGCACCACGTTCACACCGGGAAAGCGGGTGTGCAGGAGCGTGCAAAAGTCGGCCGAATATTCAATCGCCACGATGCGCTCAGGCGCCATGCCGCGTTCAAGGAGCGCCTTGGTGACGACCCCTGTGCCAGGCCCCAGCTCAATGACGAGACCGGGCAGCGCCGGATCGATGAAGGAGGCCATGCGCGCCGCCAAGGCCGGGCCCGACGGGGCGATGGCACCGGTGACGAGGGGCTTATCCAGCCAATTGCGCAGGAAGCGCGCCTCGTCCATCACCTTCGCCTTGAAATCAGCGGTCATTTCCTGAGCATCTAAACGACGACGGGGCTGTTGGCGCGACATCAAGATCTCCAGGGCAGGTCCGGGACGGACCTAAGGGCCTTCATACGACACGCGCCCCCCGTTCGAGCGGGTCGAGCGCGACTGTCATCCCATCTGAACCCACGGTGACGCGGGGTCTTGGGTGGATCAAGGCGGCGGGTCGGCGCGGTTGGCGCAGCCGCCCCCTCGCGACACAACCGCAGACTCACCTGTGCGTATCACCCCGTAGGTAAGGATGATGTCGACTCAGTGACAGCCCTCGGCGTCGGCGTCAATGGCGCGCTGCCTCGCCCCCTGAGATCGGGGTCGGAAATCGCGCGTGCGGCGACACGACAGCGGCATCGGAGGGGCGAGCCCTTGGGTTTTGGCCGATCATCCCTATGTGAGGGGCGTGTGGGGCGATGGCGCCCGCGCCGACCGCCCGCGCGACAGCTGGCGTTGAGGGACCCGTGTCGTCCATGCCCGTCCTTGTGTTCATCGCGCTCGTCCTTGCCTGGCCGCTGGTGGAGATCGCCGCGTTCATCTGGGTGGGTGGCCAGATCGGCATCTTGCCGACGCTCGCTTTGATCGTCGTCTCCACGCTTTTGGGCTTCGGCCTGGTGCGTCGGCAAGGCTTGCCGCTGTTGGCGGTGATGCGGGCGCACCTGGAGATGGGCCAAATGCCCGCCCGCGCGGCCGCCGATGCGGCGATGATCGCAGCCGGCGGCGCGCTCCTCATGCTGCCGGGCTTCGTCACCGATGTCTTCGGCCTCCTTTTATTCGTGCCGCCGGTGCGTGGGCTCATTTTTCACTTCTTTGCCCGCCGCATCACGGTCGTCACCGCGTCCTATCAACGCCAAAGCCGCCCCGCGCGCCCCGGCGTGATTGATCTTGACCGCGAGGACTGGGACGCCACCAGCGACACCCGCGACGGCCCCGGCCAGGCCGGCGCCGATCGGCCAGCCGACCCCTCCCCCGGCCCATCGCGCGACCGGGATGCGCCCGCGCGCGTCAGCGGCCCCACCGGCGCCACCCCCTGGACCCCGCCGTCCACCCCCTCGGCCTGACGCGCCCCAACCGACGCGCCCCGGGCCGCCCTCGCGCATTCGCCTTTTCCCCATCGACCACGTTGACAAGCCCCACCCAACTCCGTAAACGAACCGCGAAAGCCCAGGTGGCGGAATTGGTAGACGCGCTGGTTTCAGGTACCAGTGGGTAACACCGTGGAGGTTCGAGTCCTCTCCTGGGCACCACCCCTTCACACGATGAAGGGAACGAGAACCGGCCGAGAGGTCGGTTTTTTGGTTTTCGTGCCCTATGAAGACAGGTTTTTAAGAATAAAATCGGCTAAACTTTTAAGCCAAGCGAACTTTGCGGGAAATGTGCTATTTTAAGCGACACCCGCTCCCGCAATAACTCCCAATCGGATCGACCAAGTAATTGCACCCGTGAGCGTTTTTGCTGTTGCTTTAACGAGATCGGCGCCTGCTTCCTTAGCTGATTTTGGGATTTGTTCCTTCGCACCCTCGACAAACAAATTTACTATATTTGATCCAACCTGGGCCGTCGATTTCAATTTTCGAAGCACCACTTCGCCTATACGCTTTAAAGTGTTGTTCACACTATTCAATATATCTTTAGCAATCTGTCTATTTTCAAGCGAGGCAGGCGCCACCGATTCGACGAGTTCATTATTAATACTTTGGGTTAATTCTTGAATCTGAACGTCCAGTGCGTCTGCTATACTGTGGTCAATGAACTCGCTATTGCTTTCTTCGCGCCACGCGTCAACTGCGGCGCGGCCGATGGCTACAGTTTTCTCAACATCTTCATTGGTTTGAATTTCCGTTTCAGGATCGGCCTTGAACGCACGCCACTCCGGAAACTTTTCGAGGGTACCCTCATAGTGAAGAACGACAGCTCTATAGAAGGCGGCATCCGTGCCGTTCCATTCATCATCGACAGTCTTGGTGTACTCATCCAAGAATGACTGGAAAACCCCCAGCCGGAACAACACATTGCGATCTGTGGGGGCGACTGACGGCATTGTTTCAATATGCCGCGAGAGCCTCCGGCGAAATCGCGGATCGACATTGTCGTCCAAGCTCTCAGCAAGTTCGCGCAAGTCGTCGCGGAGGTTCACTATAGCGGCGTCAAGAGACCTTACGTCCCCGTTCGGCGGACCAAGCGCGACGACATTGGTCAGCTTCCCGTCCACCCATTCGGGCTGGACGCTTGCTGGTTGTTGCGGCGGAATTTCAGGGTCGGGATCAGGTTCATTGCTTCCCCGCGCCTTCTCCAACGCCTCGAGATACATCGCGTCCAGCTTGTCGGAAGCTTGCTTGCCGTCCTTCCAGAACTCTTCTGGCAAAGCGACGATTTGGTCCCAGAGGGCTTTCTCTTCGGTTTCGGTTAGGCCAAAGATCGTGCCGCCGTTGATGCGCGCTTTGAAAGCGGCTTTCCAGAAAACAGCTGCATACTTTATGTTGTCAAAAACTTCTTGAATGATAATATTCGCTCTTTCGGCATTTTTGTTGCTCTCAAATAATGCACATTCAAATAGATTTGAAGTATCTTTTTGAATGATTTCGAGGACATCTCTATTGATTTCAAGCCAAACTCGATTGGAAAGCGTTGAAACAAACTGAGTAACGTGAACGGATAGCACTTTGAGGTTGCGCA
>CALSBD010000214.1:0-6086 GCA_943373055.1 Rhizobium sp. Q54 | reverse complement strand
TTTCACCTCATTGGGCAAATAGGCCCGATCCAAGGTGCGGGTGAAGCGGCCCTGGCTCACCTCGAAGGCACCGGCCACATGATCGGCGCCAAACAGCATGAGATCGCGTTCGGCCATGCGCATTTCCAAGAACACGCGCGACAGCCGCTCCACATCGACATTGCCGCCATTGTCGAGCTCGGACTTCAACACCGCCGCCACCGGCTCGGCCGCCGCGTTGATCTTCTCCGTGAGGCCCGAAGTGGCGTCAAAGCCAAGCTCGGTTTGCAACGCGATGATCGACCGCAGGTGGCCGGCCGTCTCGGCGGCCTTGGTTGTCAGCGTGGCGGTCGCTTCGGGCTGAACCGCCGCGCCGATCGTGGCCACGTCGCCAAGTTGGGTCTCGATGCTTGCCATCGCCGCCGACAGCTGGGTGGCGATTGGGTCGGACGGCGCCCGCAAGAACGCGTCCTTCAGCGCGGCAAGCTCCAACACCTTGGTGCGCAGCGCCGACACGGCGGAGAACTGCGCCGAGGCCGTGCGCGAGCGCTCGGCAACTTGGTCAAGATACGTTTGGCTCACATAGGTGATCGCGCCAACGGCGACAAAGCCAATCGCCGCGATCACGGAAATGGTGGTCACGCGCGCGCCGATCGACATGCGATCAATCACGCCGAGCGAAAATACAGGACGAGACGAGGCCACGGGCATACTCTCCGACAGCGAAAACCAGAGGTTACCTGACCGTGGCGGGAAGACCGTTAACAGACTCTTGCGCTGTTCGCACATGCACAAAATTACAGCAATGATTTCAACTAATAAGCGACATACGTAACGTGATATCAAAAGAACCGGGTGGTGCTGAGACCCCACTACACCCGGCAACGCGCTAGGCCCCCGCCGGTTGAAAAAGCGGCTTTCTCCCGCGCCCGGGCATGCTATAGCGTCCGCCGCGTGTCGTGACCCTTGCTTCTCGGATGCTCCATGGCCTTCCAGCCGTCGCCCGTCGACCTGCCGCCCCATTTACAGCCGACCCGGTCGTTTCAAGGCCTGATCTTGGCCTTGCAGCGCTTCTGGGCGGATTATGGCTGCGTGATCCTGCAGCCCTACGACATGGAAGTGGGCGCGGGGACGTTCCATCCGGGCACCACCTTGCGCTCGCTTGGCCCGCGGCCGTGGAACGCGGCCTATGTGCAGCCCTCGCGCCGGCCCAAGGACGGTCGCTATGGCGAAAACCCCAATCGGCTGCAGCACTACTATCAGTTTCAGGTCATCCTGAAGCCGAGCCCGAAGGACATCCAGGACCTTTATCTCAAGTCGCTTGCCGCTATCGGCATCGACCCGCTGTTGCACGACTTGCGCTTCGTCGAGGACGACTGGGAAAGCCCGACCTTGGGCGCCTGGGGCCTGGGCTGGGAGTGCTGGTGCGATGGCATGGAGGTGAGTCAGTTCACCTATTTCCAGCAAGTCGCCGGCTTTGAATGTAGCCCCGTGTCGGGCGAGCTCACCTACGGCCTTGAGCGGCTTGCCATGTATGTGCAGGGCGTGGAGAACGTCTACGACCTCAACTTCAACGGCTATGAGGGCGACCGCAAGGTCAGCTATGGCGACGTGTACTTGCAGGCGGAAAAAGAATACTCCCGCCACAACTTCGAGCACGCCGACACGACCATGCTGTTCGAGCAGTTCAAGATGGCCGAAGGCGCTTGCCGCAAGTATCTCGAAGCGGGTTGGACCGCCGATCGCTCCGCCCATCTGATGGCGCAGCCGGCCTATGACCAGTGCATCAAGGCAAGCCATGCGTTCAACCTGCTCGACGCGCGCGGCGTGATCTCCGTCACCGAGCGGCAAAGCTATATTCTGCGCGTGCGCGAGCTCGCTAAAGCCTGCGGCGAAGCCTGGCTGAAGACCGAAGCCGGCGGGGCATGACACCGCGCCGGCCACCTGCGGCGGGCCCGACCTTATTCGATGGCCTCGACGGCGGCGCGCCCATGGGCCCGGACTATTCGCGCGAGGCGCGCCTTGCCGGACCGGTGTGCGGTGTCGATGAAGCCGGTCGCGGCCCCTTGGCCGGCCCCGTGGTCGCCGCCGCGGTGATCTTGGATCCGCGCGCGATCCCGGTTGGCCTTGACGATTCCAAGCGCTTGGATGCCGAGCGCCGCGACACACTGTTCGATCGCATTTGCGCCACCGCCCATGTCAGCGTGGCGACCGCGTCGGCCGCCACCATTGACGCCACCGACATCCGCGCGGCCACCTTGGCGGCCATGCGCCGCGCGATCGCCGGGCTCGCCGTGCGGCCCCGTGTCGCGCTCATTGATGGCCGCGACGTGCCGCCGGGCCTCGCCATTGAGGGTCGCGCGCTGGTCAAGGGTGATCAGCTCAGCGTGTCGATCGCCGCGGCGTCGATCATCGCCAAGGTGGTCCGCGATCGGTTGATGATCGCCGCCGACACCACGTGGCCCGGTTACGGCTTCGCTGATCACAAGGGCTATGGCACGGCCCGCCACCTGGCGGCGATCGCGCGGCTGGGCGCTTGCCCGCTGCATCGGCTGAGCTTCGCGCCGCTGAAGTCCACCGGCACCGGGGCGGGGCCGTCACACGACGACACCACAGTCAACGTTTCCTTATGAGCCGCCATGCAAAGGTGCCGCGCACTTGGTTTCCTGCCGGTTTCGCTTGACGGCCCGCCCCTTGGCGGGCACACGAATGGCCGCTCATGATCACGCTCTATCACCACCCGTTTTCCGCGTCGTCGCGCTTCATCCGCCTTGTGCTGGCGGAGATGGGCGTCAGCGCCGACTTGCAATTGGAGCGGCCCTATGAACGCCGCCGCGCCTTCCTCTTGCTCAACCCGGCTGGCACCTTGCCGGTGATGGAGGAAAACGGCGGCCCGCCCATTTGCGGTGCCAGCCCGATCCTTGAATATCTCGACGAGACACGCGGCTATGGCCTGGGCGATCGTCGCTTGATGCCCGACAATCCGGAAGCCCGCGCCGAGATGCGGCGGCTGGTTGACTGGTTCCTGGGCAAGTTCGACGCCGAGGTCAGTGGCTATCTCGTCCATGAGAAGATCATGAAGCTGGAGATGCCCCGTTCGGCCGGCTCGTCGGAGCCTGATTCCGGGCTCATCCGGGTCGCCCGCGCCAATGTGCGCCACCACATGAAATATCTGGGCTATCTGGCCGGCTCGCGCGATTGGCTCGCCGGCCCGCGGCTCACCTATGCCGATCTGGCGGCCGCAGCGGTGTTATCCACCATCGACTATCTCGGCGAGGTGCCCTGGGATGTCGACGACCACGCCCGCCACTGGTATCAACGCATCAAGTCACGGCCGGCGTTCCGCACGCTGCTGACGGACCGCGCGGCGGGCATGCCGCCCGCCCCGGTCTATGCCAATTTGGATTTCTGACCCGTTCAGGTGCGCATGTCCGCTGTGACCTCCTCGCCGTTCGTCATCGCCATCGACGGACCGGCCGCCGCTGGCAAGGGCACCTTGGCCGAGCGCCTCGCCGCCCATTACGGCCTTCCTTACCTCGACACCGGCCTCCTGTATCGCGCCATTGGCCGGTTGATGGCCGATCGCGGCTTTGACCTCGACAATGCGGAGTTGGCCGGTCAGATCGCCAGCCATCTTGATCCCGACGATCTCAAGCTTGATGGCTTGCGTGGCCGGGAAGCCGGAGAGCTGGCCTCGCGCGTCGCGATCCACCCGCCGGTACGCACCGCGCTCGTGGCGTTTCAACGCGGCTTTGCCGCCACGCCGCCCGGCGCGGTGCTCGATGGCCGGGATATTGGCACAGTGATTTGCCCCAATGCGCCGGTAAAAATCTTCGTCACCGCGTCCGCCGAGGTGCGGGCCCGTCGCCGCACCGATGAGCTCGCTGCCAAGGGCCGCGCGGTGGAGTATGATCGTATCCTCGCCGAAATCCGCGAGCGCGACGCCCGCGATTCCGGCCGCGCGGTGGCGCCGCTTAAGCCCGCCGACGACGCGCTCGTGCTTGATACCTCAGCGCTCGATCGCGACGGCGCGTTCGCCGCTGCCGTCGCCATCGTCGACAGCCGCCGTGCCGCGCTGGGCCTGACCTAGAGGACCCGTCGCACACGGTGTCGAACGTCTGCAATCTTCAATTTTGATTCTCCATACGCTTGTTGAAGCACCGGTTGCCACGTCCTGGTACCGCTTGCTTAGAAATGACGCTATGTGTCTTTCATGTTCGGTTAGCGAATCGATCGTATTCGTCAACCTCACCAAACGGTATGCGGGCGGATTGACTAGACCGCGCGGGAGATGAATACATGATCACCTTAATCGTCTTAGGTGTCCTGGTCGCCATCGGCGTCTATGTCATTTCGCTCTATAACGGCCTCGTCAAAAATCGGCAGATGGTCAAGGAAGGCTGGTCGGGCATCGCCGTCCAGCTCAAGCGCCGCGCCGACCTGATCCCCAACCTGATTGAGAGCGTGAAGGGCTATCTGGGCCACGAGCGCGACACGCTGGAAGCGGTTGTGCGACTTCGCAATCAAGCCCAGGCGGTCGGTGATGCTCACCCGGCCGAACGGGCCAAGGTAGAGGGCTTGTTGTCCGCTGCCCTCGGCAAGGTGTTCGCGTTGGCAGAAGCCTATCCTGATCTTAAAGCCAGCCAGAACTTCAAGGACTTCCAGGACGCCTTGGAGGACACTGAAAACCAAATCGAGATGGCCCGTCGCTACTACAATGGCGCCACGCGCAACCTCAACATTATGATCGAGCAGTTCCCCTCCAACCTGATCGCCGGCCCGTTCGGCTTCCAGCAGGCTGAATACTTCGAGCTCGACAACCCAGCCGACGCCGCCGTGCCCCAAGTCTCGTTCCAACGCTAAGTGAAGCGAGGGCTCCTCATGCGTCGGCTCGTCCGCTGGCTCGTCGTCCTGACGCTGGCCCTTGGCCTTGGCAGCGCGAGCGCGGCCGCGCGCGAGGAGATCTTGCGATTTGAAAGCGACGTCGTCGTCGACACCGCCGGCACACTCACGGTGACCGAAACGATCACCGTGCGCGCGGAGGGCCGCGTGATCCGGCGCGGCATTTTCCGCGATTTCCCGACCGTGAAGCGCGACGAGCGCGGCTTCGTGCGCACCCAGTCGTTCGATGTGGTCAAGGTAGAGCGCAACGGTGCCGACGAGCCGTGGCATACCGAATCCATCAAGGGCGGCACCCGGCTCTACATTGGCGACAAGGATGTCTTTCTCTCCAGCGGCGTCTACACGTATCGCCTGACCTACCGCTCCAAGCGCCAGATCGGCTTTCTCGGCGATCGCGACGAGATCTATTGGAACGTTACGGGCAATTTCTGGGTGTTCGACATCCAAAAAGCGATTGCCCGGGTGACGTTGCCCGAGGGGGCCGAGATCGGCGACGTGGCGCTCTACACCGGTTTCGTCGGCATGACCGGCAAAAACGCGCGCGTCGTTTCCCGCACCAATCGGTCGGTGACCTTCGAGACCACGCGGATGTTGGGCCCGGGCGAAGGCCTCACGGTCGCGGTCGGTTTCCAAAAGGGATTGATTTCCGAGCCTTGGGAGCTGACCCGCACGTTGCGCGCGCTCCTCGACAATCTCGGCCTCGTGGTTCTCATCGTGGGGTCGGCGGGCCTCATCGGGGCCTATGGCTACACCTGGCACCGCATTGGCCGCGATCCGGACCCGGGCATCGTGATCCCCTTATTCGCCCCGCCGCGCGGTCTCTCGCCGGCTGCGGTGTCCTATGTCCACTTTCGTGGCTTGGGCGAAACCGTGCGCGGCGTCTCGCGCGCGTTCCTGGCAGCGCTCGTCTCGCTGGGCGTCAAAAAGCGGCTGGCGATGCAAGAGTTCGCCGGCACGATGACCATCAGCAAGCTCGCCACCGACCCGCCGCTCTTCTTGCCACCGGGCGAAAAGTCGATTGAATCGACCCTGTTTGGCGGCAGCGACCAGGTGGTGGTCGATAAATCAAACGCCATCTTGATGCGCAGCACCGTATCAAGCTTCGCCCGCGCGCTGGAAGCCGAATATGGCGGCAAATATTTCAACGCGCATTTGGGTTGGACGTTTCTTTACTTCGTACTGTCGATCGCCCTGTTCGTCGCGTT
>CALSBD010000213.1:0-6098 GCA_943373055.1 Rhizobium sp. Q54 | reverse complement strand
AGGAGGTGATGCGCGATCCCACGCGGCTTGATCCGGCCATCCGCGCCCATCTGGAGGCTGAAAACGCCTATCTTGAAGCTTTCATGGCGCCCACGGCGGACCTGCAGGCGACGCTCGTCGCTGAAATGCGCGGCCGCATCAAGGAAGATGACGCCAGCGTGCCCTTACCCGATGGCCCGTATGCTTATGGCGTGCGCCATCGGGAGGGCGGCCAACACCCGCTCATCTTCCGCACGCCACGCGCGGGGGGCGATGAGACCATCCTCCTTGACGGCGACGCCATGGCCACGGGCCTAGCTTATTTCAGCCTGCGCGGCACCAAGCACAGCCCTGATCACAAGCTGATGGCCTATGGCGTCGACGACAAGGGTTCCGAATACTACACCGTCCGCATTCGTGACCTCGCATCCGGCATGGATCTCGCCGATACCATCCCCGAAACGGGTGGCAGTGTGGCCTGGGCGGAGGATTCAGCGAGCTTTTTCTATGTCTGGCTCGATGAGAACCATCGCCCGTCCAAGGTCTATCACCATGTGCTCGGCACGCCGCGCGACGCCGACCGCGTCGTCTATGAGGAGGCCGACGCCGGCTTCTTTGTCGGATTGTCGGTCACCCAATCCGGCCGGTTTATCCTCATCGAGGCGCACGACCACGAAACATCGGAAGTGTGGGCGATCGATGCGCGAGCGCCTCAAACGCCGCCGCGCCTGATTGCCGGTCGTGTGGTTGGCGAGGAGGTCTCAGTCGACCATGCCGAGATCGACGGCGCGGATGTGTTCGTCATCCTCACCAACACCCAAGGCGCCGAAGACTTCAAGATCATGACCGCCCCGGTCGCCACGCCGGATCGGGCTCACTGGGTCGATCTGGTGCCCCATGTGCCGGGCCGTTTGATCCTGTCACACGGTGTGCTCAAAACCGCGCTCGTCAGATTGGAGCGCGACGAGGGGCTGCCGCGCATCGTCATTCGCACCTTCGCTGATGGCCGTGAGCAGGTGATTGCGTTCGCCGAGGAGGCCTATTCGCTCGGCATGAGCCTGGGATACGAGTTCGACACCACGACGATGCGGTTTACCTATTCGTCAATGACCACGCCCTCGCAGGTCTATGACTATGACATCGCGACCGGCGAACGCGTGTTGCGCAAGACGCAAGTGGTCCCCAGTGGCCACAATCCCGACGACTATGTCACCCGCCGCGTGATGGCAACCGCGCCCGATGGCGAGCGCGTGCCCGTTTCGCTGATCCACCACCGCACCACCAAGCTCGATGGCACCGCGCCGCTGCTTTTGTATGGCTACGGCGCCTATGGCATCACCATCCCGGCCGGCTTCTCCACCAACAGCCTGTCGCTGGTCAATCGCGGCTTCGTCTATGCCATCGCCCACATTCGCGGCGGCAAGGACAAGGGCTATCGTTGGTATCGGCTCGGCAAGCGCGAGCACAAGCCCAACACCTTCACCGACTTCATCGCCGCCGCCGAGCACCTCATCAAAGAGGGGTTCGTTGACCCGCGCCGGGTGGTCGCGCAAGGCGGCTCCGCGGGCGGCATGTTGATGGGGGCGGTGGCCAATCTGCGCCCCGACCTGTTCGCCGGCATCATCGCCGAAGTGCCCTTCGTCGATGTGCTCACCACCATGCTGGACCCCACCTTGCCGCTCACCCCGCCCGAGTGGCCCGAGTGGGGTAACCCAATCGAGGACGAAGCCGCGTTCCGCACCATTTTGAGCTATTCCCCGGTCGATCAGGTGGCCGCCAAGGCCTATCCGGCCATCATCGCGCTCGCCGGTCTCACCGATCCGCGCGTGACCTATTGGGAGCCGGCCAAGTGGGTGGCGCGCCTGCGCACCGCGTCAGCGAGCGCCAACCCGATCTTGCTGAAGACCAATATGGACTCCGGGCACGGTGGTGCATCGGGTCGGTTTGACCGTCTGAAGGAAGTCGCGCTTGTTCAGGCGTTCGCGCTGAAGATTTGCGGCGCTTAACGTAGATAAAGCAATAGTAAATAGGCTGAAGCTTGGTGAAACGAACTGTTAACCATGTTCGTTCACCAAGCATTCACCAAAAAGTTTGGCGCGCTAACTCGGTATTAACGTTAATAATGTGTCATGGGATCAGTACCGCAGTAGTGAGGTCGTTCCCATGCGTTCCCGTATCCGTGTTCTTTATGCCACCGCGCTCGCGTCAGCGTTGATGGTTCTCCCGGCCGTCGCGGCCGATTATCCCGAGATCATCCAGTCGGAGCCCATTGAAACTCCGGTTGCCAACAGCTCGTTCTACTTCGGCGTCAAGGGCGGCGCGGTGGATATGAGCCATGCCAACATCCGCACCACCTTGACCCCGGCGGTGCCGGGCATCACCGAAGTCCCCGGCAAGGCCGAGCACGAGTTCGGCTTCACCTATGGCGCGGTGATCGGTTACGACTTCGGCCAGAAGTTCGGCATGTTCGGCGCCCGCGCCGAATTGGAGCTCGGGTATGTGCGCGCCGACATCTCCCGCGTGTCCGTCGATGCCCGCTCCGGCCTCAATCCGCAGGTGTTCCAAGGTAATGCCAAGTTCGGCTCGACGAGCTCGGTTTACGGCCTCGTCAACGGCTACCTCGATGCGCATCTGGGCTGGTTTAAGCCCTATTTGAGCGTCGGTGTCGGTATGGGCCGCACCCAGATCGAAAACTACGGCATCGTCAACGGCACCGCCAACGCCATCATTGGCGACAACGCGTCGACCCATGTCATCTATCAGGCCGGCGTGGGTGCGGGCTTTGATATTGACGAGGGCGTGGTGCTCGACGTCGGCTACCGCTTCATGAACCTCGGTTCCGTGACGACCGGCGGTAACGGGCAGACCTTGCCGTTCCGTCCGGCCAAGACCGACTTCACCTCGCACCAGCTCATGGTTGGCTTGCGCTACAAGTTCTGACGCTTCCCATCGGCAAGCCGGCCTGTTGGTACTGCGTCTGACCGGCTTGCCCAAGGCGCCCCGGACTGGGAACGCTGGGGCGTCACGATCGCCGGCCTCGCGTCATCGCGAGGTCGGCGGTTCTGTTTTCCAAGGGACTCATCAGGTCGCCCAGGGTGTACCCAACGCGACCGCGTGATTGTCCCACGCCATCAAAGGTGCTTGAGATAGGCGAAGAGCCGAGCGCGGTCGTCGCGGCTGAGCGCCATGAAGCGCGCCCGCGCGCTGGCCGCTTCGCCGCCATGGGCGGCAATGGCGTCCTCCAGCGTAGCCGCGCGACCGTCGTGCAGAAAGCCCGCATGGCTGACTTCGATAGCCGCAAGCCCGATCAACGGCGCGGTGCGCCACTCGGTCGCGCTGGCGTGCGCCTCTGAATCGCCGGCGAGCTCTGGACCCAGATCGTGCAGCAAAAGATCGCTGAACGTGCGCACCGCGCCACCCGCGCGCGTGGGCAACGTCGGCACATGGCAGGCCGCGCACCCGGTCGTTGCAAACAGGGTCGATCCGTTTTGATCAGCTGGCATGGCCGGCGCCGTCCGGCTGGCCAGGAAGCTCGCAAGTGATGTGATGATGGTCGGTGCCACCTCCGGCCCCCGCGCGCCCGCCCCGTGTGGCGCGGCACGGCAATCGACCTGCCTATTCGTGCAGTCGCCGTAGGGGTCGGGGTGCCGGGCGGTCGACATGCCAAGGTCAAGCGCGAATGCAGCCTCAATCTGATCGGTCAGCCGCGCGTGGCTGGCTTTCCAGCCATAACGACCCAGCACCGGCCTATCACCCTCACGTCCTAGGATCGCCGCGCGCCCCGACACGCCGTCGCTATCCCGGTCGTGCGGATCGGCGAGGGCAAGAACCGCCGCCGGATCGATCGCCTCAAACGCCGCCACACCGAAGAGCGTGGGCGCCAACCGGGGCGCCAGCTGCGTCGCGGGCGATAGACCCTCGCGAGCTGGCCCGCTCACGGTGAACCCGTCGTTCGCACGCCGCACGATCCCTTCGGCTTGAACGCCGGCGGTCGCTTGGGCTTGGAGGATCCGGCCGAACCGAGGGTCGGCCGCACCGTTCCGGTCAAGCCGGATGCTATAGCCCACGAGGCCGATCCCACCGGGCGCCCGCCCGCCGCCGGGATGGCAGGCCGCGCACGAGCGCGCGTCATAATGCGGCCCGAGCCCGTCATTGGACGTCGTGGATGACGGCGCAGGCACCCACGCCCGTTTGAACAGACGCGCGCCGATTTCGGCATCAAGGGTGTCGGCGCCCGCAGTGCCTCCCGCCAGCCCCATCATGATCGCCGCCGCCACCAGCGCCCGCCGCCTCATCGCGCCTCCTCCAGGAGCGGCTCGTAGCGTTGATCGGTCAACGTCTTGAGGAATGCCAGCAGAGCGTCGATGCGCTTGTCATCAAGGGCGGGGCCGTGCTCCAGCTCCTTGCGCGAGAGGGTGCCGGGCACCTCCGGCGGCTCGAACGGTTTACCGGTTTCCGGGTTGATCAAGCGCTCAGGGTTTTTGGTATTGTAGCTGTTGTAGAACAAGACAACGGTGCGCAGATCTTGGAAGACCCCATTGTGCATGTAAGGACCGGTGACGGCGACATTGCGCAAGGTGGGCGTCTTAAACTGGCCGGCGTGGCGCTTATTTTTGACCCGGGGGTTTGCCAGCAGGCCGCGATCGACGAACGTCGGCCCCTTGCCATTGACCGTCCGCGCCATGCGGTTCACCGGCACGCCGATATTGTGAAACTCATACGAGCTGAACGTCTCACCCGCCGCGCCCGCTTGGCTGTTGAGCTGATGGCACTGATTGCAGCTGGTGAACTGCTTTGAGAAGAAGAGCACCCGCCCCAACTCTTCCTGGTCGGTCAGTGTTATTTCGCCACGCAAGAAGCGATCGTATTTGCTGTCAAACGGGGCGAACAGTTCGGTCGCTTCAAACGATGCAATCGCCTGTGTCATCGCCGCGTAGCCGCGCTTGGGATTGTCGAGCGTGCCGGGACCGAAAAAGCGGTCAAACGCGTCCACATAGGCCCGCTTCTCTTTTAGCCGTGCCACCACGGCGGCCGCGTCGGGTTGGCCCATCTCGATCGGGTTGAGGGGTGGGCCAGCGGCCTGCGCGGCCAGATCCGCCGCCCGTCCATCGTGAAACTGCCCGCCGCGCCAGACGCCCGGCTTGGTAGGGGAGGGGCCAAACGGTGGGCTGAAGCGGGCATAGGCAGCGGTCGGCGCGTTGCGATCCCCCAGCGACGATCCATCGTCGCCCGTCGAGACCGCCCGACCGGACGCATTGGGCCGCGGGTCAACAAAGCCGGCGCCCGGATCATGGCAGCTGGCGCACGCCTGCGTCCGGTTCTTTGATAGATCGATATCGAAGAACAGCTCCGCCCCAAGCGCCTCGCGGCTGGGGATCGCGTCCTGTCCGGGCGCTTGCGCGCGGGCGGGCATCGGGGCTGCGAGCCAGCACAGCCCCGCGACAGCGACCCCCGCAATCTGGCGCGCGCGGCCGCTCACGGTTGCGACACCTTTGAGGGGGCGTCCAGGCTGTCAGACCCTTCCACCGCGATCGTGAGGCCGAGCGCGGCGACCACCGCTTCTACCGCGCGGGTTTGCGCGACGAGCCCGTCGACGAAGCCTTGGATAATGGCGTTCCCTTCGGCATTGGCTTGGCCG
Source organism: Rhizobium sp. Q54 (assembly GCA_943373055.1). GTDB lineage: Bacteria > Pseudomonadota > Alphaproteobacteria > Rhizobiales > Ancalomicrobiaceae > CALSBD01. The sequence goes on along the minus strand of CALSBD010000213.1, from coordinate 481 downwards.
ATCATCTGGTCATAGGCCATGCCGCCGACCTCAGCCTTGGTTTTCATGACCGCGGCTTTGGCGAGCATATCGGTCATGGCACGCCCAAGCTTCGCGGCCTCCGCTGGCGCGGCCTCGCGGGCCAGATCCAGCACCGAGGGGCCCGACACCCAACTCCCATCGAGGCGCCGATAGGCTCCTTCGACGATCGCGACCATGCCGACCTGGTTAAAGTAGTGGCTGTTGTGGGTGTTGTCGGAGAAGCAATCATGCTCCTCCTCCGGATCGTGCAGGATGAGACCAAGCTTAGTGCGCTCGCCGGCCAATTCGCCATAAGACAGCGAACCAATCCCGGTCAGGATGGTCGCAAGACCCTCTTGCGGTGGCTTCTGCAGAAGGGTCGCGCGCGCCTTGCCCTTGAGCGTCCACATCCGCGCCATGTCGGACAGATCGTCGACGAGCAAGCCGGTCGCGGCCTTGAGATAAGCCCGCCGACGGTCGC
>CALSBD010000212.1:0-6103 GCA_943373055.1 Rhizobium sp. Q54 | reverse complement strand
ACCCGGATGTCGTCGCCGGCAAGCCGTTTCGTGGTGTCAACTTGTGGCCTGCCGATGGGGCATTCCAAGCCACCATGATGGGCTATTTCCATGCGGTGTGGTCGCTCGGCCGGCTGCTGCATCGGCCGATTGCGCGTGATCTCGGCTTGGCCGACGACTGGTTTGAGACGCGACTTGACTATCCGCTGGCGACCTTGCGACTGTTGCGCTATCCGCCGGCGGGCTCGGTGGCCGGTGAAGTGGGCGCGGGTACGCACACGGATTATGGCAACCTCACTCTTCTGATGACCGACGACGTCGGCGGTCTTGAAGTGCGCACCCGCGAGGGGGCGTGGATCGCGCCGCCGCCCGTGCCAGGCGCGTTCGTGGTCAATATTGGTGACTGCTTGATGCGGTGGACCAATGACGTCTACGCCTCTACCCCACACCGCGTGGTTCATCGCGCGCCGCGCGAACGCCTCTCGATCGCGTTTTTCCTGGATCCCAATGGCGACGCGGTGGTCGATGTCATCGACACCTGCGTCGATGCCGACCGCCCCGCGCGCTATCCACCGACCACAGGCGCGGACTATCTGCGCGAACGGCTGGACGCGACCTATGCGCACCGGCAGGCGAGCTGACGAGCGCCGGTTCTTCGGCCTCCCAGCCCTCGCCATATAGCCCTGACCTCATTGCAGCCCAAACCACGCGAATTGCGTTGACGGCATCCTCGACCAATGGCTTAATGGTCTAGTTCTAATACCAATTAACCGACCGAGTGAGTCAGGTTTCAACCGACGTTGAGGAGCAGACCTTGGCGCGGGTGGGGTGAGCGTGGGCGTGGGGGTATTTGTATGACGCAGGCAGGTCAGGCAGCCCCTGGCGCGGGACGCCTTCACGGCAAGACGGCGCTGATCACCGGTGGCGCGGGCGGCATGGGCCAAGCGGCGTCCCTGTTGTTCGCGCGCGAAGGGGCGCGTGTCGCCATCATCGATATTCAGGAAGCCGCCGGGCGGGACACCGTTGCCGCGATCGAGGCGGCCGGGGGCGTGGCGACCTTTCACCGGGCCGATGTCGGCAACACGGCAGAGCTTGAGGCTGCCATTGACGCCGCGATCGCGGCGCTCGGCCCTATCCAGGTGCTGTTCAATCATGCGGGCACCATCATCGTCCGCGCGCTCCACGAGACGAGTGACGCCGACTATGACCGGCTCATGGATATCAATGTCCGCTCCGCGTTCGTGACCTGCCGGCGGATGATCCCGCACATGTTGGCCCATGGCGGCGGCTCAATTGTGATCACGTCGTCGATCGGCGGCGAGAAGGGGTTTGCGCTGGAAAGCCTCTACTGCATGACCAAGGGTGCGGTGTTGCAGCTCGCCCGCTCCATCACGGCGGAGTACCGCGACCAGGGCATCCGGGCGAATTGCGTGATGCCGGGCTTTGTGAAAACCGCCCATGGGTTGCGCGAGATCGATGAACTCGACGCCTTGGGGCAGCAATGGCAGGAAAGTGCGCTCAGTGCTGCGCAAACGCGCATCTGCGAGCCTGAAGAAGTGGCGCAAGCGGCCTTGTTTCTGGCCTCAGATGCGTCAAGCTTCGTCAATGGCTGCGCGCTCTATGTCGACAATGGTTGGTACGCCAAGGGCTGACGCGGTGAACGGGCGAGCGACGATGGGCAAGGCCAATCGAGCGACCACACTCCCCTTCCCTCTCGCGGTGCAAGGTCGCCGCGGTGCAGTCCACGACCGCCTTGTCTTCCCCATGTCCCCGTCATTTCCAACGTCCGGCAGCGTCAAGACCGGACGATCCCCTGGCCGGCGCGTGCCGGGCCTGGCCTTAACCGAGGAGACCACACCATGCGCATGACCGTTGCCGCCGCTGGCCTTGCCGCCACCGTCGCACTTGCCGCCTTGCCCGCCAACGCGGCTTCGGTGCCCGAATCGAAAGACACCATCAAGATCATGTTGGCCAACTGGTCATCGATCAATTTGAACGCCGAGATCGCCGGCTTGATCCTGCAAAACCTCGGCTACAACGTCGAATACCAGCCCATGGACGACAGCGCGCGCTATCCCGCGTTCGAGGCCGGCGACGCCACCTTCGCCCTTGAGACCTGGGCCACCACGCAGAAGGCCAATCTGGAAGCCTCCGTCGCCACCGGCAAGGTGTTGGACCTGGGCGAGACCGGCATGAACGCCAAGGAAGAGTGGTGGTATCCCATCTACATGAAGGAGAAGTGCCCCGGCCTGCCCGACTATAAGGCGCTGCAAAACCCGAAGTGCGGTGAGGCCTTCTCCACGCCGGAGACGGCGCCGAAGGGCCGCTATCTGTCGGGTCCGGTGGACTGGGGTGGTGGCGACGTGGAGCGGGTGGACGCATTGAACCTGCCGTTCGAAGTGGTCAATGCCGGCACGGACGCGTCCATGTTCGCGGAGCTGCAGGCCGCCTATGAGCGCAAGGCGCCGATCATGCTGTGGGTCTATGCCCCGCACTGGGCGCCGTCGAAGTTCGAGGGCGAATGGGTGCAGTTCCCCACCTATGAAGACGCTTGCTACAACGATCCCAAGTGGGGCGTGAACCCGGCCAAGACCCACGACTGCGGCAAGCCGACCGGTTGGATCAAGAAAATGGGCTGGGCCGCCGGCGAGAAGAAGTGGCCGTGCGCATATTCTGTTGTGCGCAACTTCAAGATCGATAACGCCACCATCGGCAAACTCGTCGCCGAAATCGACCTTGAAAACAAGAGCACGACGGACGTTGCCAAGGCCTGGCTTGCCGCCAATGAAGCGACCTGGAAGGCGTGGACGGCCACGCCGGCCTGCGGCAAGTGACGCTTGACCGCCCCTCACCGTACCCCCGCGCCCGCCTTGACGGCGGGCGCGGATGGGCATTGTCGCGCGGAGGGCAACCATGACGGCGACAGTGCTGAGGGAACCGGTCACCACAGGTGGGCGCAATGTGACAGCGGCGGCGGCGATGGTCGCGGTGCTGGCTGCGTTCGCGCTCGGCCCGTTTCTCGCACCGTTCTTGCCGGCGTGGCTGGTTGACTATCCGCGCACGGCGGTGGTGCCGATCGCGGCGGTGGTCGGCGACTGGCTGACGTGGCTTGCCCGCGAGGCGGCAATCGGCCCGGTGCGGGTGGTGGATCTCACCCGTGGGCTGGCGGCGATTGTCGAAGCACCGATGGATCTGATGACGCTGATATTCGTCACCGGCGTGCGCACCGGCAGCGGCGCCAACGTGACGACGGCGATCCCGCCCTTGTCGTGGCTGGCGACACTGGGTTTGGCAACCCTGGCCGCCCACATGATCGGCGGGGCGCGCCTTGCGATCCTGACGGCGGCGGGGCTTCTCTACATCGTCGTGTTCGGCTTTCACACCGAGGCCATGCAGACGGTGATTTCGGTCGTTATGTCGACCTTGATCTCCGTCGCGCTCGGCGTGGCGATTGGCGCGGCGGCGGTCAAGCGGGCGTGGCTCGCCGGACCGATCGAAGGCGCCATGAACGTCATGCAGACGGTGCCGGTGTTTGCCTATTTGGTGCCGACCTTGTTGTTTCTCGGCTACGGGCCGAGCGCGGCCATGGTGGCGACCGTCATCTACGCCCTACCGCCAATGGTGCACGCCACCATGCTGGGGCTGAAGGGGGTGCCCGACGAAATCGTCGAGTTTGGTCGCATGGCCGGCGCGAGCCGGCGGGCGATGTTTTGGAAGATCAAGCTGCCGGTTGCCTTGCCCACCCTCGCGGTTGGGCTCAACCAGACGATCATGGCCGCGCTCAATATCGTCGTCATCGCGTCGATGATCGGCGCCGGCGGCCTTGGCTATGTGGTGTTGATTGCCCTGCGCAAGCTGGATATTGGCGGAGCGCTGGAGGCAGGACTGGCGATCGTGGTGGTCGCCGTGCTTCTGGACCGCATCAGCCTGGCAGCGGCGCGCCGCGCGGCACAAGGAGCGACGTTTCGCGCCCACGCGCTCCCCTACGGTCGGCTCGCCCTTGCCGCACTGATCGGCGGCACGCTCGCCGCACTTCTGCTTCCCGCCTTGCAAAGCTGGCCCGATGCCTGGCGGCTGACGACCGCGCCATTTTGGAACGCGCTGGTCTCATGGATCAATGTCAATTTGTTCACCCCGCTCGACGCGATCCGAACCTTCACGCTCCTCAACATCATGAACCCGACGCGGGTGTTTCTCTTGGCGGTGCCGTGGGTGGTCTATGTGGCGTTGGTGGGGGTCGCGGGTTTTGTGTTGGGCGGTGCGCGGCTCTCGCTCACCGCGATGGGTCTCGTCGGCTTCATCGCGCTGACGGGATTTTGGGATCCGGCGATCGTATCGGTCTATTTGTGCGGGCTCGGCGTCATCCTGTCGCTTATGATCGGGCTGCCGATTGGGTACCTCGCCTCGCGGTCGCCCCGCGCGCGGGAGGCAACAGGCGTGGTGCTCGATACGCTGCAGACGTTACCAACGCTTGTTTATCTCCTGCCCGCGGTGATGCTGTTCAAGAATGGGGACTTCTCGGCTCTCTTGGCAATAGTCTCCTACGCGGTCGCCCCAGCCGTGCGCTATGCCATGCACGCCTTCGCGGCGGTGCCGGCCGACCGACTGGAAGCCGCCGCGATGTTCGGGGCAAGCCGGTTCCAGACGATGAAATGGGTGCGACTGCCATCGGCGTTTCCCATGTTGCTGCTCGGCGTCAATCAGACCGTGATGATGGCACTCGCCATGCTCGTGATCACCGCGTTGGTGGGCACGCGCGACCTTGGCCAACAGGTGTTCACCGCCTTGTCGCGGGCCAAGGTGGGCGATGGCATCATCGCCGGGCTGTGCGTGGCGTGTCTGGCGCTCAGCGTTGACGCGTTGATCAAGGCCTGGGCCAAGCGGGCCGCCGCGCGTGATGGCGTGAGCTTATGAAAGAAGGATCCCCGCCCATGGCCAGCCCCCGCCAAGCCGAGATCGTCCCGTTGCGCCCGGTCGTCGCGGTGCCGCCTGCGCCAACGGAGCCGGCATTGGCAACGCGCGGGCTGTGGAAGGTGTTCGGCGTCGAGCCGGCCGCGTTCCTGGCCGCCGATGGGCCACGACTTGAAGGCGAGGAGATGGCGCGGCGCGGCTGGGTGCCCGCGATCCGCGATGCCACCATTGAGGTGATGCCCGGCGAGGCGTTCGTCATCATGGGCCTGTCGGGCTCAGGCAAGTCGACCATGGTGCGCTGCCTCTCGCGGCTGATCGAACCGACCGCGGGGCAAGTGCTGTTTCATGGCGAGGACCTGCTCGCCATGCCCGAGGATAAGCTGACCGAGATCCGCCGCACGCGCATGGGCATGGTATTCCAGCACTTCGCGCTGCTGCCGAACCGCACGGTGCTGGGCAACGTTGCCCTGCCGCTGGAAATCCAGGGTGTGAAGCGCGCCGAGCGCGACGCCCGCGCGATGGAGATGATCGAGCTCGTCGGTCTGAAGGGCCGCGAGGGGCGGTTCCCGCGCGAGCTTTCCGGTGGACAGCAACAACGGGTGGGCATCGCCCGCTCGCTCGCCGTTGATCCGGAAATCTGGTTCTTGGATGAACCGTTCTCCGCGCTGGATCCGCTGATCCGCAGCGACTTGCAGGACGAACTCAAGCGCCTGCAGGCGCGCATCAAGAAGACCATCGTCTTTATCACCCACGATCTTGATGAGGCGATCAAGATCGCCGATCGGATCGCCATCATGGAGCATGGCCGGATCGTCCAGATCGGCGCGCCGGAGGATTTGGTGTTGCGGCCGGCCAATGACTATGTCGCCCGCTTTACCGCAAAGGTGGCGCCCGCCAAGGTCGTGCGCGCGATGACCTTGATGGACCCGACCCCACCGGCGCTGGGCGAGCGGCTGCAAGCGGTCGAGGCGCTAGCAACCATTGAGGCCATTGGGCTCCAGCTGATTGACGGCGACGGCCCGCTGGCCGTGATCGGCGCGGATGGCAAACCGATCGGCCGACTGGATCGGCGTAAGGCCTTGATGGTGCTGGCTGGGCAAAAGCCAGCGTGAGGGCGCCGCGAAAAGCAGGGCTCACCCATCCGTGACTTGTTTTCCAACCTCCGCTCCTCCATACATTAGTGATCACTAATGGAGAGAAAGATGCGTTCGTG
>CALSBD010000211.1:0-6124 GCA_943373055.1 Rhizobium sp. Q54 | reverse complement strand
GCACCGTCGAACTCGTCACCCCCGGCAGCCTGCCCAATGACGGCAAGGTCATTGAGGATACCCGGCCGGTGGGATGAGGATGGGGCTTGTGTGGTTCTCGGTGAGCACCAACGTTTCACCCCACCTTTTCCCCTTGCGTGAGCCAACATTTCAGCACCCTTCTCCCCTCGCGGGAGAAGGTGGCGCGCAGCGCCGGATGAGGGGGAGCCAAGTGTCGAAAGTTCTTATAACGCATTGATTTTGTTGTAAGGCACCCCTCATCCGCTCCTTCGGGGCAGCCTGGAACGCAAGGGGAGAAGGTCCCTCAATTGGGGACGGGCGACTTGCAAACGGGCCGGGCCGACCGCGCCCTCACCCCGCCGCCAGCATCTCCGCGTGGGGTTGGTGGGCGCGCAGGAGGGGGCCGGCGCCGAGTGCGAGCAGGCGGTCGCCGAGATCGTTGCCGATCGCTTCGGCGTCCGTGGCGGTGCCCTCACTGACGGCCTTCACGACTTGCGAGCCATTGGGGTGTGTCACTTGGCCGTGCAGCGTCAAGCGGTCGCCCGACCAGATCGCCGCCACGCCCACCGGCAGGCTGCAGCCGGCTTCCAGGCGGCGCATCAGCGCGCGTTCGGCGTCGGCCTCGGCGCGGCTTGGCGCATGTTCCAGGCGCTTGAGGATCTCAAGCAGGACCGTGTCGGCCTTGCGCGCCTCAATACCTAGCGCCCCTTGCGCGACCGCGTAGGGAAACACCGCCGGATCAAGCACCTCGGTCGCCTCATCAATCAGACCCAAGCGGGTGAGACCGGCGGCGGCCAACAGCGTTGCATCGATGCCCTCGCGGTTCTTCGCCTTGCGCAGCCGCGGCGGAACGTTGCCGCGAATCGGCTTGATGTCGAGCTCAGGGCAAATCGACAACAGCTGCGCCTTGCGCCGGATTGACCCGGTGCCAACCCGCAATCCCGGCTTCAAATCGGCCAAGGTGGCGCCAATGAGCGCATCGCGCGGATCCTCGCGCTCTGGCACCGCCGCCAACACCAGCTCCGGCGGCAGCTTGGTCGGCAGATCCTTCAGGGAGTGGACAACGAAATCGACCTCACCGGCGATCAGCGCGTCTTCGCTCTCCTTGGTGAAGGCACCCACGCCACCAAACGCTTGGAACTCACTCTTGCGGTCCTTGTCGCCGATAGAGGACACCAAAACGATGGTGATTTCCACCTCAGGCGCCGCCGCCATGACCAATTCAGCCACATGCTTCGCCTGCCAGCGCGCCAGATCGCTTTTGCGGGTGCCAAGTTTGAAGTGCATGCTATCCCCCCGCCGTTCGCGCCGGCTGCCTGTCATCTCGGGTTTATGGCACACCAATTCGAAAGTGTCCAAAAAACTTGACGCAAAGCTGTGCGAACGCTGTCCAGTTCAACGCGGCAAAGCTTAGCCGCTGCACGTACCGAGTCTATGATTTATGACAAGCCCAGAGATCCAACGCGCCGACCCCGCCTCAGCCGACGCCGAACACTGCTTGGCAGCCTATGTCGAGGAGTTAAACCGCCTGTTTCCGGAGGGCTTCGCGCCCGGTCCGCTGACACAGGCGGAGTGTGACGCCCTGCGCCCGCCGCGTGGCGCGTTCCTCATCGCGCGGGCCGATGGCGCGCTCTTCGGCTGCGTGGCTCTCCGCCCTCTGGACGCCGACACGGGCGAGGTGAAGCGCCTTTGGGTGGCGCCGTCCTGGCGCCGTGCCGGACTGGCCAGCCGTTTGATGGCGGCTGTGGAAACCGAGGCTCGCGCGCTCGGCCGCCGGCGGCTGCGGCTGGATACCTCGCGACATTTGGCCGAGGCTGTCGCCTTTTATCACCGGCTCGGGTGGGCCCCAGTCGCGCGCTACAATGACAATCCGCACGCCCATCATTTCTTTGAAAAAGTGCTGGCCTGATACCGGCCAAGGGGCGGCGCCGCTCCCGCCGTCCAGACCGGTAACGATCGATTAACCATCCCCGTTTACCTGTGTAAACAAGGCCGCCGCGTGCGGTCGATGCGTCTGTCAGGGATCGCCACCGGTGAGCTTTTCGCCGCACCGTTGCCGCCGCCGGCTTGCCGGCCTCGCCGTCGGGCTCTTGGCCGCGGTCGCGCTGCCGTGGGTCGCGGGGGCCCTCGCTCAGGCGTTGGACGAAGATCCCTTCCCGCTGCGCGGCTCCGTGACAGCCCGCGCGCCTGCCGAAGCGGCAGACACGGGCGTCGACACCGACAGCAATATGGACGAAGCGCCGCCAAGCTTGCCGCGCCGGATCACACCGGGCACGGCCGGCACGCGCGCGACCACGACCACCCGCCAGCGCCCAGGCACCGCGCGCCCCGGCACCACACGTCCCGCACCGCGCACCACCCGCCCGGCGCCGATCCGCACCGGCGAGCCGCGCCCGCGGCCCATCACCGGTCCGATCCAGCCGACCACCGCGGCCCCGCCGGCCGCGCGCGTCGTGCAGCCCGGTCTGCCGCAGGCCGCCATCACGCCCGATCCGCGCTCGCCCTTGGAGGATCCCGATCAGATCGGTGAGCTCGATCCGTTCGAGCCGCAGGGCTGGCGCACGGGCGCCTTCACGATCATCCCCGAGGTGGAGATCGGCGTGGGCGCCGCGCGCAATTTGGGTGGCACCAATCCCGCCCGCTCCGGCGCGTTCTATGAGGTGGCGCCTGAGTTGCGCGGCCGGTCCAACTGGTCGCGGCACGCGCTTGATTTTGATTTGAGAGGCACCTTCACCGGCTATCCCACTCAGAGCGCTCTGAACGGCGTCTCGGGCAGCCTCGCCTTGCGCGGCCGCATCGACGTGACTGAAACCGCGCGCGTCGATCTCAACGCCGGCCTCGGACGCACCCGCGAGAGCGCGACATCGCTGAACCTGCCGGCTGGCACCACGAGGCCGGTCGACGGCACCACGCTGAGCGCGGGGGTCGGCGTGGCCGAATCGTTTGGCCGGCTGGGTGTCAGCCTCAAGGGTGACCTGCTGCGCACCACCTACACCGACGGCGTGGGGGATCGCGACACCACCGCTGTCACCGCCACCGCCCGCCTGGGCTATGAGATCTCTCCGGCCATCGAGCCGTTCGTCGAAGCGCGCTTCGGGCGGCGGCTCTATGACAATCGCGTCGACAGCAATGGCAATGAGCGCTCGGCCTGGACGGCGGGCCTGCGCGGTGGCATCGCGTTTGACCTCGGTCCGACCTTGCAGGCCGAAGTCGCCGCCGGCTATGGGCTCGAGCGGCTGGATGACGGTGCGCTCGCCGAACTGCGCGGCGCGACCTTTGACGCCACCTTGGCCTGGGCACCGACCCGCTTAACCACGGTGCGCGCGACGCTCGCCACCACGTTCACGCCCACGACGCTCGCCGGCTCACCCGGCTCAATCGACCGCACCGCGACCTTGGCGCTCACCCACGCATTGACCCGGCAAGTGTCTTTGGAGGTCGGCGGCAGCTATACCTTCCGCGACTATCAAAACCTCGCCACCACCGAGGAGGTCGCCTCCGCCAGCGCGACCGCGACCTATCGGTTCACCCGCGAGGTCGGTGCGTTCGCCCGCGGCACGCTCTCGCGCACAAAGACAACGGGCGCCGCCCCGGTGGACGACGCCCGCATTTTGGTTGGCGTGCGGTTGACCCGCTGATTACCGATCCAACAGCCGCTTTGCTTCGGCCTTGAATTGGGCGCCAAGGTCTGGCCGCGACAGGGCGTAGGCGACATTGGCCATCAAGAAGCCGATCTTCGAGCCGCAGTCGTAGATCTCACCATCGAACGTCACACCATAGAAGGGGCGCGTCTTGGCGAGCGTGATCATGGCATCGGTGAGCTGAATTTCGCCCCCTGCCCCGCGCGACTGATTGGCCAGCACATCGAAAATGTGCGGCTCCAGGATATAGCGTCCCGAAATCGCTAGGTTCGACGGCGCGGTACCCCGACGCGGCTTTTCCACCATGCTGGTGATTTCAAAGCCCTCGCCGATCGCTTGGCCGCGACCGACGATGCCATATTGGTTGGTCTCGTCCTCGGGCACTTCATATACCGCGATATAGTTGCCCGGCGCCTTGGCGTAGGCATCCACCATCTGCGCCATGCACGGCCGTGTCTTGGGCAAATGCAGCATGTCGGGCAACAGGAGCGCGAACGGCTCGTCGCCCACCACGTCGCGCGCGCACCACACCGCATGGCCAAGGCCAAGCGGCGCCTGCTGGCGGATGAAGCTCGCCTTGCCGGCCTCGGGCTGGATTTCGGCGAGCGCGGCGAGTTCCTTCGTCTTACCCCGATCAGCGAGCGTGCGCTCCAGCTCGAACTGAACGTCGAAGTGATCCTCGATCACGCCCTTGTTGCGCCCGGTCACGAAGCACAAATGCTCGATCTTCGCCGCCGTCGCCTCATCGACCACGTGCTGGATTACCGGTCGGTCAACGACGGTGAGCATCTCCTTGGGCATGGCCTTGGTGGCGGGCAGAAAGCGGGTCCCCAGGCCGGCGACGGGGAATACGGCCTTACGAATGGTCATGCGGTTTCGTTCTTTTGCGGCTCAAGGAGGTCGGACGAGTTCAAGGCGGGCGGGGCGAGGCGGACGCGTCGCAAATCCCGAGCCGACCCTAGGACGATTTCATGGAGAATTCGTCACTGAGCCGGTCGAGATCGGGCGCCATCAACCGCCTCGAGATGGCAAATTCATGGTCACCTCGCGCGGTCGTGAGCGGCGCCAGGGTCGGCGTGTTAACCACTTCTTTACCGTGTTTAACGTCTTATTGTCGTCCACAACAACGCTTACCGTGCTTGTTTGAAAGCGGCGCGGGAGCTTTGGTTCGACCCCGTGCGGAGGCCGAGATAATGGCGATGCCCTTTGACACCGATATCGACGAGGCCGCGCGCGAAGCGGCTGAATTGGTTCGCTCGCCGTTTGCGCTCCCCGAGGATTTAAAGATCGACCGCCGCCATTGGATTGCGGGCGCGATTGGCCTGGGTGGCGCGGCGCTGCTCGCCCCCATGTGGCTGAGCGCCGCGCAAGCGTCTGATAACACGCCGCAGTCGCCGCACACCTTCAAGCGCTGGACGGAAGTCTTCAAGCCGAAGGCGCTCGCCAAGGGCGTGTCGTCGGAGACCTACGACCGCACGATGGCCTGGATCAAGCCAGACACCGGGGTCTATGCCTTCGACCGGTCGCAGCCCGAGCTGCAGGAGCCGATCTGGCGCTACCTCGGTCGCCGCGTCAATGAATGGCGCATCAACACAGGCCGCGAGCGCATGAAGCAGCACGAGGCGCTGTGGGATCGCCTGGAAGCCGCCTACCCTTGCGATCGCTACATCATGTGCGCGCTGTGGGGCATGGAATCGGCGTTCGGCGATGTGATCACCAACTCCAAGTTCATGCGCCCCGTGCTCAATTCGCTCGCCGCCCTTGCCTGGGGCATGGAGCGTCGCCGCCCCTATTGGGAGCAGGAGATGATCAATGCCTTGATCATCGTCGAAAAGGGCTGGGCAACGCCGGAGCAAATGATCGGCTCGTGGGCCGGCGCCATGGGGCATACCCAATGGATGCCCGAAGTGTGGCTCAACATGGGCGTCGACTTTGACCGCGACGGCAAGATCTATCCGTTCGGCCGCCCCGATGACGCGCTCGCCGGCACGGCCCGCTACCTCGCCACCCGCGGCAAGTTCCAAAAGGGCCAGCCGTGGGGCTATGAGGTGAAGGTGCCGCGTGGCTTCGATGCCAGTCTCGCCGACCGCAAGACGCGCATGTCGATTGGCTCATGGTCGGGGCGCGGCATCACGCGCGCCGACGGCAAGGGGTTCGAAAGCAATGACTGGCAGGCGACCTTGTGGCTGCCGGCCGGCGTGAAGGGGCCTGGCTTCCTGCTCACGCAGAATTTCTCAGCCATTCGCTCCTATAACCCGTCGAGCAAATACGCCTTGGCGATCGCCCATCTCGCCGACCGCATCAAAGGCAGCGGCGGGTTCATCCAACCCTGGCCGACCAACGAGCGTCAGCTGTCGCTTGTTGAACTGCAGGAGCTGCAACAGCGGCTCACCGCTATGGGCTTCGACACCGGCGGCACCGACGGTCGTGTGGGGGATATGACCCAGCGCGCGGTGCAGGCTTGGCAAAACCAAGTCGGCATG
>CALSBD010000210.1:0-6144 GCA_943373055.1 Rhizobium sp. Q54 | reverse complement strand
CAACACCGCATCGACGCCGGGGTCTTGCGCCAGCACGGTCACGGTTTGCGCGATCACCTCTGGCGGCGCGTCATCGGCCAAAACGAGCGGGATCGCCACGTCCGTGCCCGCCCGCACGAGCGACTTGAGCGCGTCAACCGTCTCGGGCGCCAGACGCGCGATGCTGCCCTTGAGGCTTTCCAGCTTATCGGCCGCGATGGTGGCGAGCGATCGTCCATTGGCAAAGATCGCTAAGTGCCGTGATGCACCCGGCTTCACCTTGGAGATCGTCTCGGCGGCGTCGAACAAATCATCGACCGCGTCCACGCGCACCAGACCCGCGCGCTGGAACGCAGCGTCATAAACCGCGTCGATGGTGGCCAGCCGCCCGGAGTGAGTGACCCCGACGCCCTTTTGGTCGCGCGAGGCGCCTGGCCGCATCACGATCACCGGCTTGGAACGGGCACACGCGCGCGCCGCCGACATGAACTTCTGCGGGGTGGAAATCGTTTCCACATGCACCAGCACGGCGCGGGTGCGGTAGTCGCCGGCAAACCAGTCGAGCAAGTCGCCAATGTCGATATCGGCCTTCTGACCCAGCGACACCACGGCGGACAACCCCACATGATGCTCGCGCGCCCAGGCGAGCGTGGCGTTGACGAAACCGGCGGAGCGGGAAATCACCGCGAGTTCCCCGGTCTTGGGCGCTTCGCGCGCGAGGCTCGCATTGAGACCCACGTGCGGGGCGATCAGGCCAAGACTGCCGGGCCCGAGCACGCGCATGGTGAACGGGCGCGCCGCGCGCAGCGTGGCGGTCAGCGCCTCGGCCGGCCAGGCTTGATAACCTTGCGACAGGAAGATGATAGCGCGCGTCCCCTTGGCGCCCAAGGCCGCCACCAGCGCGGGCGCTTCGTCGGGACCAGCCACGCACACCGCCAGGTCCGGCGCGCGCGCCAGCGCCTCGACGCTCGCCACAGCGTTGAGTCCCTCGCGGTCGACATCGAGCCCGATGAGCTCCACGGGCGCGCGGCTTTTGCCCGCCACGAGATGATCCAACAGCACCTCGATCGCGCGTCGACCGATGCGGTCCGGCCCCACGACACCGATCGACTTGGGACTGAACAGGCTTTCCAGATTGCGTATCGTCATGGTGGTCCTCGGGCGTGAGGGCGCCACGCCACCAAGCGGCGTGACAGCGATCCCGAGGCGTTCCCTCCGGTCGCGGCGAGCGATCTCCCCACGGGGTGTCGCCGCGAACCGCATCTTGCGTCAATCCGGTTTGGCGCCAGAGCGGAACCGTCCGGATGGGGCTTGTTAGCGGCGTGGGCCTTAGAGGGGGCCCACATCCGGTTGATGTGTTTGCACTCGATCCGAGCACCCGCACACCAGTGCCTGGAAAAGCGGATGCAAATTCAAAGGCTGAGGGCATCGATCGGATACCCCCAAGGCGAAATTTTAGTGCGCCATCAAGACCGGCACGGTCATCGTCTTCAGCATGTCGCGCGTCGCGCCGCCCAAGATCATCTCGCGGAACCGGCTGTGACCATAGCCGCCCATTACCACGAGGTCATAGTTGCGGTCGGCCACGTGGTTGAGAAGCGTGTCGGCGACCCCTGACGGCGCGGCCGGCAAGGTCTCGATGGTCACTTTGAGGCCGTGGCGGGCCAAATAGGTCGCCACATCCGCCCCCGGCTCGCCCTCGCGCGGCGGCGTGCCGACGATCACCACGGTGAGCTCAGCAGCCAATGGCAACAGCGGCAAGGCGGCGTGCACCGCGCGGGCAGCAGCGCGACCGCCATCCCAGGCGATCAGCACCTTCTTGGTCGCAAGTCCACCATGGTTGATGTAGGGGACGAGAAGGAGCGGAGCCGCGCCCTCAAACAGCGCCGCTTCGATCAGAACCTCGCGCATGGGCTCGGGCCGATCCGGGTCGGCCTGGCCGATGACGATAAGGTCGGTCAGCCGGCAATGGGCGGTGAAGACCTCCGGCGCGCCTCCCACCAACACTTCCGCGAGCCGCGATTCGCTCATCACCGCCTCACGGGCCGCAGCCGCTTCAAAGCGGGCCAGCGTCTCGCGCGCGGATTTGAGCGTTTCGACTCGTGCCACCTCGAACGCGTCGACCGGGATCGGCGCCACGATGAAGCCTGGCACGATCGGATCAATCGCCAACGCGACACCATTGAGATGGGCGCCGGTGCGACGCGCAAGATCAATGGCCATTTCGGTCGCCGGCGATGTCTCGCGTATCTGGTCCAACAGGACCACGATATCCCTCAAGGACATGTGTGCCTCCTCTGTTATGGGTCAGCACAGCCATACGCCTTTTGGATGACGGCACATTGATGCGCGTCAATGTCGACGCGGATAAGGGACACGACGGACCCCGGTATGAGGCTCAGGCGCCCGCCGCCAGGAAGCCACCATCAGCGACCCGATCGCGCTGGAAGCGGCGGCCACGTGCGACCATGTCGGAAAGCATCACATACATCTCCGCCGCCATCAGCGCGTCGTTGAAAGCGTCATGGGCGGCGAGGTCGGGAATGCCCAGATCCCGCCGGATCGCCTTGAACGACAAGTCAATTTGCGTGCCCGGCGGTGCATTGCCGTACTTGCGGTCAAAATAAAGCTTGGAGACTTCGATGCGCCGGTTAGGCAGGCGAAAATTAAACTGAGCCAACAGGGATTTATCGAGCATCGAGCAGTCAAAATCGATCCAGTAGCCAATCAGCGGTCGCGGCCCGATGAAGGCGAGCAGCTCCGGCAACACCTCGCGCATGGGGCGGGCGTTCTTGACGTCGGCCGCGCGCAGCTGATGGATCTTGATCGCATCGGCGCGCATGTCCGCGTCGGGTCGGATCACCGCGCGAAATGCCTTGGACGTCTCAATGCGGCTTCCCTTGACCGGGATCGCGGCCACCGAGATGACATCGTCGACCCACGGATCAAAGCCGGTCGTCTCGCAGTCGATCGAGATCGCCTCGTCCGCCGGCGGGGTGTCGAACAAGAACGCGAAGCGCTTGTCGTTGAGCGCGAGGCGGTTGATCTGGCGGCGCAACGCGGCCCACGGCGACATCAGCGTCTCCTTCGCACCTAACCCCAGGAACCGGTTTCCACGTCCTGGGATACTGCTCTAGAACAGGCCAAGCTTGAAGTGGTTGCGCACCACTTCGCGGAATTGCTTCACCACCCGCAGCGCATCGCGCATCAAGTCGCGGTCGAGCGTATTGAGCGCGGAGAGCCGCACTTGCGCTTCGTCTTCCATCGCCCCGCGCTTGGAGGCGGCAAGCTGGCTTTTGAGCCGCAGCGCCATCAAATAGCGAAACGCGCTGGTGAGCTCCGCCGCGAAGGTTGAGCCGAACAACGAGGTCTCGGCGAGCGCCTCGATCCGCTTGACCGTAGAGGTGGCGTCAATTCCCTTCTCAATAGCCAGACACCGCACGCCATGGACAATCGGGAACACGCCGGACTTCTTGAGATCAATCACCTCGTCGCGCCCCACCGTCGCCATCAGCGAATTGACGAGCCCACCTGAGGGTCCGGGAAACTGATCGACCGCCTTGGCGAACTGCGCCAGATACGCCGCCTCGCCCTTGAGCATGGCAAACAGGGTTGCCTTGGCCCGGTCGACGAGATCCTGCCGCCCCGCCACGCCCACCGCATCCACGAAGATGCCAAGCCACATGGGGCTTTCCGCATCGGGGGATAACACCCATCCGCGCAGTTGCCGCTCAAAGGCGTCGATGGGCTGCGACCAGATCGGGTTGCGCACCATCACATTGCCGGGGCAAGGCGGGAAGCCGAACCGTTCAAGCGCATCGGTGAAGGCCGCGCGAAACGCATCCAGCACCGCATCGTCGACCGGCTCGGCCAAAAGGAGGCCATTGTCCTGGTCGGTGCGCACGGTCTGCTCACCGCGCCCTTCCGATCCCATGATCATGAGCGCGCCCTGATCGCGGATGGCCGGAGGGGCCAGAATATCGAACAGCTTGGCGAACAAGAGCCGGTTCAAGTCCGACGTCATCTCCGCGATCACCTCGACCTTGACGCCCTGGTGGTTGAGCCGCTCGACCTGTCGCTGAATATCGGCGGCGGCGAAGGTGAGGTCCTCCACCGATCGCGCCCGGTCAATCCGCCCGGGGATGAGCTGCGAGTTGCCCGCGAACAGGCCGAGGATGTCGATATCTTCCAAGAAGCCCCTAATCGCGCCTTTTTCCGTCACGACCAGCCGGCGCTTGTTGTGTCGGGTCATTTTCATCAGTGCTTCGAAGACAAAGTCCTCCGCGTCAACGCTGATCATGTCGAACCGCGTGAGCTCGCGGATCGGCTCGCTGATGGCCCGCCGCTCCAGAATGACCCCCTTGGACAGGTTCATGCCGGTGACAACGCCGACTTGGTCGCCATCGCGCACCAACAGCGCGTTAGTGTCGGCCTCACGCATCGCGTGCCCCGCGCCCTCAATCGACAGATCGGCCTCGACGAACACCGCTGGCCGCACATTCGCCTCGCCAATGCGCGCGCGCAGCACGCTTTCCACGCCCTCGGTCTCATCCGCCTTGGCCATGGCATCGAGCCGGCGGGAGATGTCGGAATAGAAGAAGGCGGCGAAGCCCGAGTTCGCCTGGATCAACAAGAGCACCAGGTCACGCGGCACGGCATAGGCCAGCGTCTCTTCGGACGCGACAAAGCGGGTGGTCGAGCCGCCATGGACAAGCGCGCGCGCGTCGAAGGATTGCTTGGGCCCCAGCACCGCCTCGACATCCGTCCCGTCGCGCTCTTCCACCTCGCCTTTGATCACCACATAGAGCGCGTCGGACGGCTTGCCGGCCTCGATAATGGTATCGCCGGGCGGGAAGTAGGCGATGTCGAGCGCATCGCGCAGGCGTGCGACCTCGGTCGGGGTCAACCGATCGAATGGCGGATTGAGCGCGTCGAACGCCTTGGGCATGGGGGCGGGTCCCCTCCAGTCACATCACGACCTGTTATGGCGACCGCCAAGGTCCCGCGACATGACTTGGATCATCGGCTCCTCATCATGTTGCCAGAGGGATCATGATTGGGCGGACATCCGACCGTCACGCGCGTTAGATCGTGAGCACAATCTTGCCGATATGGCCGGAACTTTCCATGCGACGATGGGCGGCCTCCGCATCTGCGAGCTTGAAGGTGGAGTCCAGGATCGGCCGCACCTCGCTATCCTCGATCAGGGGCCACACCTTCGCCCGCAGTGCGTCGGCGATCGCCGCCTTGAACGGGACATCGCGCGCCCGCAACGTTGACCCGGTATGGACGAGCCGCTTCATCATCAACCGGCCGAAGTTGACCGTTGCCTTGGCGCCATTCAAGAACGCGATTTGCACGATGCGGCCTTCGATCGCCGCCAGATCATGGTTCTTGTCGATATAGTCGCCACCGACCATGTCGAGGATCACATCGACGCCGCGCCCATTGGTGAACGCCTTGGCTGCGGCGACGAAATCATCGGTCTTGTAGTTGACCGCGAGATCGGCCCCCAGCCGCCGACACGCCGAACATTTGTCGTCCGACCCCGCTGTGGTGATCACCGTGGCGCCGAACGCCTTGGCGAGCATGATCGCGGTGGTGCCAATGCCCGACGTGCCACCATGGACCAGAAACGTCTCGCCCGCCTTGAGGGCGGCACGGTCAAACACATTCGACCACACAGTGAAGAACGTTTCCGGCAAGGCAGCCGCCTCGACGAGGCTCAATCCACCCGGCACCGGCAACGCGTTGGTTTCATGAACGGCGCAGTACTCCGCATAGCCGCCACCCGGCACCAGCGCGGTCACCGGCACGCCGATTGCCCACTCGCCCGCCCCCGGGCCAATCGCGACCACGGTGCCCGCGATCTCAAGACCGGGAATATCCGACGCGCCGGGCGGCGGCGGATACACCCCTTGGCGCTGCAACACATCGGGCCGGTTGATGCCGGCAGCGGCGACCTTCACCAAGATCTCGCCTGCCTTCAGCGTCGGCACTGGCCGTGTGGTCGGGCGCAACGCCTCCGGCCCTCCCGGCGCGACGATCTCGATGGCGGTCATGGTGGTGGGCAACGCGGTCATGGCAAGGTCTCCGATCCGCGGACGTCTTATCGCATCCGCCCGCGCAAAGCCAAACCCACGCCGCCGAAGCCCCGGTTTTACA
>CALSBD010000209.1:0-6179 GCA_943373055.1 Rhizobium sp. Q54 | reverse complement strand
AGCCGTCGTTGAGCGCCTCGGATGTGGCGAAGCCGCGGGTCTCAGCGGTGGCGGCGGCATCGGTGATCGCCTTCTGCACAGCGGCGGGCAGGGCGTCGAAGGCGGCCTTGTTCACGACCACCACGTTCTGCGGCAGGAAGGCCTGGGTGTCGTAATAGTGGGTGAGGTAATCCCACGCTTGGCTATCCACGCCGGTGGCGCCCGAGGTGATCATGGCGTCGACGAGGCCCGTGCGGAACGCTTGCGGCAATTCAGGCACCTGCACGGTGGTCGGCGTGGCGCCCAGGAGCTCGGCGAAGCGGGCGGTGGCCGGGTTATAGGTGCGGAACTTGGTGCCCTTGAGGTCGGCGCCCGAGGTGATCTCCTTCTTGGTGTAGATGCCCTGCGGCGGCCACGCGACCGAGTAGAGAAGCTTGAGCCCTTGCTTTTCGAGACGGGCGGCGACGAACGGCTTGGCGGCCGCCCACAGCTTCTTGGAGGCGGCGTAGGAGGTCGCCAGACCCGGCGTCGAATCGAACGCGAACATGGCGTCTTCGTTGCCGATGGTGGAGATAAGCAGCTCGCCAATGGCGACCTGACCGGTCTGGACGGCGCGCTTGATCTCGGGGTGCTTGATCAGCGAGGCGTTGGAGTGGACCGTGATCTTGAGCTGGCCACCGCTCGCCTTTTCCACCTCGGCGACGAACTCGCGGACGTTCTTGGTGTGGAAGTTGCCATCGGCATAGGGGGTGGGCATGTCCCAGGTGGTCTGCGCGGTGGCAAGACCGGTGGTCATCACAAGGGCGGCGAGCCCGGCGAGCATGGTCTTCATGGCTTTCTCCTCACACTGCGCCGGCGTGTCCCGGCGTCTCCCAACATCCCGGCGAAGCGCCGAAATTGCGTTGATCTCATAATGTCGCGGCCGCGCGGGCGGCCTGGTCGTAGTAGCCCGACAAGGCCCGCAAGAGGCCGCCGAGTTCCGACAACGTTCCCTCTTGGAAGCCCGCTCCCTTGAACGCGCTGACGAGTAGGCGCTCGCGGATGGCGGCATAGGCGGCACAGGCCTGGCGGCCTTTTTCGGTGGAGCGGATCACCTTCTCCTTACCCGACTTGCCGGTGGTGACGAGGCCTTGGGCCTCAAGCTTCTTGATCGCGTAGGTCACCACGTGAGTGTCCTCGATATCGAGTACGAGGCACAGGTCGGCGAGGCGTTTGGGGCGGTCGCGGTGTTTGACGTTGTGGAGCACCAAGACCTCGACCGGGGACAGGCCCGGCAGGCCGGCCGCGGCCATGCAGCGCACCATCCAGCGGTTAAAGGCGTGGCCCGCCAAGATCATCCCGAACTCGACCTCCGATAACGCTGGCGAGCCGCCGGCAGCCAGGTGCTGGGAGGAAACGATCGGGCCGATGCCATCGGGCAGCGTGCGGTCGACGCGGGCGGCGAGCGGCTCGGCGGTCGTGTCGGTCGGCGTGCGGTTTGAACCCATGGACCCCTCGGCGCGCCCGTTAGATCGATTAAAGTGGCGGTTGCCTCATATGAGCCATGCTTGAATGACGCTGACAAAATGTCAACAAGTTATTGACGTCTTCCCGCCGTATCGATTAGATCGCCACCAACGAACCACCGAAAAGGATGATCGACATGGCCGACGGGATGGGTGCGACCGCGCAGGGCGGCTGGGATTTCTGGATCGATCGCGGTGGCACATTTACCGACATCGTCGCGCGCAAGCCCGATGGCTCCATCGTGGCGCATAAGGTGCTGTCTGAAAACCCCGAAGCCTACCGCGACGCCGCCATCCAAGGCATCCGCGAGCTTTTAGGCGTGCCAGCCGGCGCGCCGATCCCGGCCGACAAGGTGTCGGTCGTCAAGATGGGCACCACGGTGGCCACCAACGCGCTTCTCGAGCGCAAGGGCGATCGCACCCTGTTGGTCACCACCAAGGGCTTTCGCGATGCGCTGGAGCTGGGCTATCAGGCGCGCCCCGATATTTTCGCCAAGAAGATCATCAAGCCCGAGCTGCTCTATGAGCGCGTGATCGAGGTCGATGAGCGCGTGCGCGCCGATGGCACGATCGAGAAGGCGCCAGATCTCGCCCTCGTGCGCGCGGATCTTGAGGCCGCGTTCGCCACCGGCATTCGCTCGGTCGCGATCGTGTTCATGCATGCCTGGCGCTTCACCGACCATGAAAACGCGGTTGCCGAGGTGGCGCGGCAGGTGGGCTTTTCGCAGATTTCGGTGAGCCATCAGGTCAGCCCGCTCATGAAGCTGGTGGGCCGGGGCGACACCACGGTGGTCGACGCCTATCTCTCGCCGATCCTGCGACGCTATGTGGATCAGGTGGCAAGTGAATTGGGGGTCGATGCGCACGGCCACGGCCCACGGCTGATGTTCATGATGTCGTCGGGCGGGCTGACGGCGGCGGACTTGTTCCAGGGCAAGGACGCCATTTTGTCGGGCCCGGCGGGCGGCGTTGTGGGGGCTATTGAGACGTCACGGCTGGCTGGCTTCGGTCGGATGATCGGCTTTGACATGGGCGGCACGTCCACCGACGTGTCGCACTATGACGGCACCTATGAGCAAGCGTTCGAGACTGAGGTGGCAGGCGTGCGTATGCGCGCGCCGATGATGCGCATCCACACGGTAGCGGCCGGTGGCGGGTCGATCCTGTTTTATGACGGCCAGCGCTTCCGCGTTGGGCCGGAGTCGGCCGGCGCCAATCCCGGTCCGGCCGCTTATCGGCGCGGCGGGCCGCTCACGGTCACCGACGCCAACGTGATGGTGGGCAAGCTGCGCCCGGACCTGTTCCCGTCGATTTTCGGGCCGGGCCGCAACGAGCCGCTCGATGCCGATGTTGTCTCCCAGAAGTTTGCTGAGCTGGCGACCCGCATCGGCGATGGGCGGTCACCGGAGGCGGTGGCCGATGGCTTCTTGAAGATCGCCGTCGACAACATGGCCAATGCCATCAAGAAAATCTCCGTGCAGCGCGGCTATGACGTCACCCGCTATGCGCTCAACTGCTTTGGCGGCGCGGGTGGGCAGACGGCGTGTCTGGTCGCCGATGCGCTGGGCATGACGACGGTGCTCATTCACCCGCTGTCGGGCGTCTTGTCCGCCTATGGCATGGGGCTGGCGCAAATTCGCGCGATCCGCACCCAGGCCGTGGTGGAGCGGCTGGAGGCGGCGGCGATCCCCGGCTTTGCGAGCTTGCGGGAGCGGCTTCGCGCCGAGGTGACCGAGGAGCTGTTGCGCCAGGGCGTCCAGGCGGACGACATCGCGACCTATTCGCGCGCTCAGCTTCGCTACGACGGCACCGATACGCCCATCGGCGTGGCGTTCGAGACCGGCTCGATCCCTGAGATGATCGCCGACTTCGAGGATGCGCACCGCCGGCAATTCGGCTTCGTGTTTGAAGGCAAGGCGATCGTCGTGGAAGCGATCGAGGTGCAGGCGGTGGGCGATTCCGCCGCCATCGACGAGCCGGAGCGGCGCGAGGTGGACGCCTGGGTGGAGGCGTCGGAGACGACCGCGATGTTCGCGGAGGGCGCGTGGCATCAGGCGGGCGTCTTCCGCCGCGCAACGCTCAAGCGCGGCGCGCGGCTTAAGGGCCCGGCGCTCATCATCGAGCCGCATCAGACCATCGTGGTTGAGCCCGATTGGCAGGCCGAGATCACCGCGCGCGACCATGTGGTGCTCACCCGCGCGGTGGCGGCGCGTCGGCAGTCGGCGGTGGGCACGTCGGTCGATCCGGTGATGTTGGAGGTGTTCAACAACCTCTTCATGTCGATCGCCGAGCAAATGGGCCTGACGCTGCAAAACACCGCCTATTCGGTCAACATCAAGGAGCGGCTTGATTTCTCGTGCGCGGTGTTTGACGCGGGCGGCAATCTCGTTGCCAACGCGCCGCACATGCCGGTCCATCTTGGCTCCATGGACCGCTCGGTGCAGACGGTGATTGACCTCAACAAGGGTAAGATCCGCCCCGGCGACGTCTATGCGCTCAATGCGCCCTATAATGGCGGCACACACTTGCCCGACATCACCGTGGTGACGCCGGTATTTGACGATCAGGGACGCGACATCCTGTTTTGGGTGGCAAGCCGCGGTCATCACGCGGATGTGGGCGGCTCGGCGCCGGGCTCCATGACGCCGCTGGCCACCACCGTCGACGAGGAAGGGGTGCTGTTTGACAACGTCAAGCTTGTCGAGGAGGGGCGCTTCCTAGAGGCCGATCTCGTCAAGGTGTTGACCGATCATCCCTATCCGGTCCGCAACGTCACCCAGAATGTGGCCGACCTCAAAGCGCAGATCGCCGCCAACGCCAAGGGCGTGCATGACCTCAAGAAGATGATCGACCAGTTCGGTCTCGACGTGGTCACCGCCTATATGGGCCACGTCCAAGACAACGCGGCCGAGTGCGTGGCCCGCGTGGTGGAGCGGCTAACCGATTCCGAATTCGAGACCGTCACCGATCAAGGCGCGGTGATCCGCGTCAAGATCACGGTCGACCGGGCGAACCGGCGCGCCAAGGTCGACTTCACCGGCACTTCAGCGCAGCAGAACACTAACTTCAACGCGCCGGCCCCGGTGACGCGGGCCGCGGTGCTTTATGTGTTCCGCGTGATGGTCAATGACGCGATCCCGATGAACGCCGGCTGTTTGCGGCCGATCGACATCGTGATCCCGGAGGGCTCCATGCTCGCCCCCCGCTATCCGGCTGCCGTGGTGGCCGGCAATGTGGAAACGAGCCAGCACGTCACCGACACGCTGTTCGCGGCGCTTGGCGCCATGGCCGGCGCGCAAGGCACCATGAACAACCTCACCTTCGGCAACCAGACTTACCAATATTACGAGACGATCTGCTCGGGCTCGCCGGCCGGTGACGGGTTCGATGGCACGTCGGGCGTGCATGTGCACATGACCAACTCGCGTCTCACCGATCCGGAGGTGCTGGAATTCCGCTTCCCCGTGCTTCTTGAGGATTTCCACATCCGCCGCGGCTCGGGCGGGCGGGGGCGTTGGTCGGCCGGTGACGGCACGCTGCGGCGGTTGCGCTTCCTGGAGCGGATGGAACTCGCCATCCTCTCCTCGCACCGCCACGTGTTGCCCCATGGGCTGAAGGGCGGCGAACCGGGTCAATTGGGTCGCACGCTGGTGCGCCGGTTGGACGGCACTCAAATTGAGCTCAATGGCTGTGATCAGACGGTCTTGGAGCCGGGCGAGGCGGTCACCGTGATCACGCCAACCGGCGGCGGCTACGGCGCGCCGTAACAAAACCAAAGGCCCCGACCACGGCAGCGCGATCGGGGCCTTTTCAGGCAAGATTGTCAGGCCCTAGAGCGAACTTCGGTTTGCGCGGATATCACTCAAGGCTGACGGCAACATAGTCGCCATTGTCCGACGCGATGACCTCGACCCGGATCAGCGGCGTGCCGTTGACGATTTGGTTGCGCAAGGACGCCGGCATGCGGCCGCGCTCCAGCAGGCGCTCCATCAAAGCGCGGTTTTCCTGGCTGTTGAAGAACGCGTCGCCCTCATCCTCGCCATCGCGATTGCCGAACCGGTGATAGTTGGCGCGGTCCTGGCGAATGATCGCCGCGGCCGAGGTAAGACGCTGGCCATTGGAATTGTAGTGATCGTCTTCCGACAGCCGGGCCACGTAGCTTTCGATCACGTCGGCGGACAGCGCCGGCGCCGGGGCCAGAACAACAGTTGTAGTAAGGCCAAGCGCGAGCCAAGCCATCGTCGAACGCAACATAGAGATCCCCCAATCGGTGCGGCCGATCCCCCAAGCGGCACCTTGTTCGCGCATAGTGCCCAGCGCTTTGGTCTTGTCAATTGAATCGGGCAGGGCAAAGCTGATCCCGTTAGACGGGCCGACAGCGCATCGGCTTACCGCGTATTCACCCACCCCCGCTCGCCGCCAGACGGCGTTCGCAGGGCGCGGCGGGTGGCGGACGGTGGCAGGCGCAAGGTGAGGGCGAGCCAGTCGCCCTCGCGCAGGGCCTCCTGAAGCTGTAGGCCTTGCAGCCGATAGGCCCCGAGCACCTTGGGGCCGTCCTCAACGCGCAGGCCCGACAACACTACGTGGGCGCCCGGCGCCAGCGACGCGCGGATCGCCGGGGCAAGCGACATCAGCGGACGTGCGAGGATATTGGCGACCACTAGGTCAAACGGCGCCCGGGCCCGCACGCGCGGA
>CALSBD010000208.1:0-6197 GCA_943373055.1 Rhizobium sp. Q54 | reverse complement strand
CGCATTTGGCGGATGGGCGGTTGTCAATGGCGTCATGGTCGGCATTGTCGCCGTTGCCTTGGGGCTCCTCGCCCTGCAGTCCCGCGCGGCCCCTGCGCGGGCGTGAAGCCGTTACATCAGGCCGCCAGCTGTCCGCTGCATCCTTTCATGCGTAACCTTCCCAATGTCGGATCGGGCTAAATGGCGTTGATTTCCCGCCCTTACGGGTCTTGACGTAAGTCACCCGACTGATAACCAAAGACAAGTGCGAGACGGGGATCTAGGGCCGTCTCGCGCGCCTCGTTGCCGACCGGCGGCGTCCCTTGGGACGCGGTGGCCTCGGTCGCGAGATTGGGGCCGGTCCGGGAGGAGAGCGGATCGGGCGACGAAGTTCGGAACGAGCGGGCAGGGGGTACCAGGGGCCAAAAACGGCACCGGGATCGGCCCGCAGGGAGGCAACTCGTGACTCTTTATATCGTCATATTGTGCGGTCTGCTGTCGATCGCCTATGGCGTCTGGGCGATCCAGTCGGTGATGTCCGCCGACGCGGGTAACCAGCGCATGCAAGAAATCGCCGCGGCGATCGCCGAAGGCGCGCAAGCCTATCTTAAGCGCCAATACCTCACGATCGCGATCGTGGGCGCTTTGATCTTCTTGATCGCGTGGTTCCTGGTGGGCGGCCTGGTCGCCGTAGGCTTCCTGGTGGGTGCGGTGCTGTCGGGCATCGCCGGCTTCATCGGCATGAACGTGTCGGTACGCGCCAATGTTCGCACCGCTCAAGCCGCCACCCAGTCGCTCGCTGGCGGTCTCGATGTCGCCTTCAAGGCAGGTGCGGTCACGGGCATGCTGGTCGCGGGCCTCGCGCTGTTGGGCGTGGCGGTCTACTACCTCGTCCTTACCGAATTTTTGAAGTTTGCCCCCAATAGCCGCACCGTGATCGACTCGCTCGTCGCCTTGGGCTTCGGCGCGTCGCTGATCTCGATCTTCGCGCGTCTGGGCGGCGGCATCTTCACCAAGGGCGCTGACGTCGGCGCCGACCTGGTGGGCAAGGTCGAAGCTGGCATCCCCGAGGATGATCCGCGCAACCCGGCGACCATCGCCGACAACGTGGGCGACAACGTCGGCGACTGCGCCGGCATGGCCGCCGACCTGTTCGAGACCTACGCGGTGACCGCGGTTGCCACCATGGTGCTGGCGGCCATCTTCTTCGGTGGTCAGCCCACGCTCGCGGCCGCCATGGCCTATCCGCTCGCCATTTGCGCGGCCTGCATTGTCACCTCGATTGCCGGCACGTTCTTTGTGAAACTCGGCGCCAACAACTCCATCATGGGCGCGCTCTATAAGGGCCTGTGGGCCACGACGCTGTTGTCCGTCGTTGGTCTGGGTGGCGCCACCTCGCTCGTGATCGGGTGGGATACGATTGGCACCGTTGACGGCAAGGTCATCACCGGCTCCGCGCTGTTCGCGTGCGGCGTCGTCGGCCTCATCGTGACCGGTCTCATCGTGTGGATCACCGAGTATTACACCGGCATCGGCTTCCGCCCGGTGCGCTCGATTAGCCAGGCGTCGGTCACCGGTCACGGCACCAACGTCATCCAGGGCCTCGCGGTGTCGCTCGAATCGACGGCCCTGCCGACGATCGTCATCATCGCCGGCATCATCGTGACCTACACGCTCGCGGGCCTGTTCGGCACCGCGATCGCCGTCACCACGATGCTGGGTCTGGCGGGCATGATCGTCGCGCTCGACGCGTTCGGCCCGGTCACCGACAATGCCGGCGGCATTGCCGAAATGGCTGGCCTGCCCAAGGAAGTGCGCAAGTCGACCGACGCGCTCGACGCGGTCGGCAACACCACCAAGGCCGTCACCAAGGGCTATGCCATTGGCTCGGCCGGTCTTGGCGCGCTTGTTCTGTTCGCCGCCTACTCCTATGACCTGCGCTACTTTATCGGCGAGGCCAACAAGCCGGGGGCGACCGAATACAGCTACTTCAAGGGCCTGGAGAACATCGCGTTCGATCTCTCCAACCCCTACGTGGTGGTCGGTCTTCTGTTGGGCGGCCTGATCCCGTTCTTGTTCGGCGGCATAGCGATGACCGCCGTCGGCAAGGCCGCGGGCTCGGTCGTGGTGGAAGTGCGCCGTCAGTTCAAGGAAATGCCGGGCATCATGCAGGGCACGCAAAAGCCCGATTACGCCCGCGCCGTCGACATGCTGACCAAGGCGGCGATCAAGGAAATGATCATTCCGTCGCTGTTGCCGGTGTTGGCCCCGATCGTCGTCTACTTCGCGGTGGTCGCTATCGCCGGCAAGGCCGATGCCTTCGCGGCGGTCGGCGCCATGCTGTTGGGCGTGATCGTCACCGGTCTCTTCGTCGCCATCTCGATGACCTCGGGCGGCGGCGCCTGGGACAACGCGAAGAAGTCGTTCGAGGACGGCTTCATCGACCAGGACGGCGTGAAGCATTTCAAGGGCTCTGACGCACACAAGGCGTCGGTGACCGGCGACACCGTCGGCGACCCCTACAAGGACACCGCTGGTCCGGCCGTGAACCCGGCGATCAAGATCACCAACATCGTGGCGCTCCTCCTGCTGGCCGTGCTCGCCCACGGGTGAGCCGGACGGCGGATATCGCTGCGCGCAAAAAGAAACCCCCGCAGCTCAGCCTGCGGGGGTTTTTTGTTGGGTCTCAAAGGGTAGGGGCCGCCGGCGCGACGATCTACACCGCGAACTCCGCCCACACTGGCACATGGTCGCTCGGCTTTTCCCAGCCGCGCACGTGGCGATCGATGCCAACGGTCTCCAGCCGGTCGGCGGCTTCGGGCGACCCCAGAATATGGTCGATGCGGATGCCTTCGTTCTTCTGCCAGGCGCCGGCCTGATAGTCCCAGAAGGTGAACAGCTGCTCGTCACTTACAGCCCGCACGCAGTCGATCAGGCCGAGCGCCTTCAGCGTCTCGAACGCGCCGCGGCTCTCAGGTTGAAAAAGCGCGTCGCTCGTCCAAGCCTCCGGGCGCTTGGCGTCGATCGCTTGCGGGATCACGTTGTAGTCGCCAATGAGCACGAACGGCTCCTCCAGCATCATGCGGCCGCGCGCGTGATCATAAAGCCGCTTCATCCACGCGAGCTTGTAGGGAAACTTTTCGGTGCCGAGCGGATTGCCGTTGGGCAAGTACAGCACGCCCACGCGCACCGCACCCGACGGCCGCGATACTACCGCTTCGATATAGCGCGACTGCTCGTCGCTTGGATCGCCCGGCAGCCCCCGGGTCACGTCCTCCAGCCGATGCTTGGAGAGGATCGCGACGCCATTGAAGCCCTTCTGGCCGTGGGTCTCTACGTGATAGCCGAGCGCTTCGATTTCGAGCCGGGGAAAGCCTTCATCGACCGACTTGATCTCCTGCAAGCCGACCACATCAGGCGCTGTCTCTTTGAGCCACGCCAACAGCGCCTCGATGCGCGCCTTGACGCCATTGATGTTCCAGGTCGCGATCCGCATGCCGTGTCTCCTTGGACGCAACCCTAGACCAGCGCGTTGCGGCGCGGAACCCATATCGCTCACACACATGTTGATGATCGCGCGCCGACCACGACCACCCGTGGCCACCGGCGCCGACGGTTGCTATCGTCGTCTCCAACCGGCGGCGATGGCCCGAGTGTGCTGAGACGGCGAACCCGTCGCGGGACGCATCGACACGACACAAGAGCCGCTCAACGAGGATCCGCCCGCTGTGTCCCATACCTCCGCCGCGCTGCGCCCGCTTGATGGGCTGTTAATTGTCGATTTCACCACCTTGTTGCCAGGCCCTCTGGCCACCTTATTCCTCGCCGAAGCGGGCGCCGAGGTCGTCAAGGTGGAGCGCCCGGGCGGCGAGGACATGCGGGCCTATCCGCCCTTCATCGACGGTGTGTCGGTGCCGTTCGCCATGCTCAATCGCGGCAAGGCGAGCGTGGAGATCGACCTCAAGGATCCGGACGCCCGCGCCCGCCTGCGGCCGCTCCTGACCCGCGCCGACGTGATCATCGAGCAGTTCCGGCCTGGCGTGATGGACCGGCTCGGGCTTGGCTATGCGGCAATCGCGGCGGCCAATCCGGGGGTGATCTATTGCTCGATCACCGGCTATGGCCAGACCGGGCCGCGCGCCGACGAGGCAGGGCATGATCTCAATTATCAAGGTGCCGCGGGCGTCTTGGCGCTTGCCGCCGGCGCGACCGTGCCGGCCACGCTAACCGCCGACATCGCCGGCGGCACCATGCCCGCGGTCACCAATATCCTCATGGCCTTGGTGCGCCGTGGGCGGACGGGTGCGGGCGCGTGGCTCGATATCGCGATGGCGGACGCGATGTTCACGTTTGGCGTGTTCGCCCACGGCGAGGCGAGCGCGAGCGGGGCAGGGCCGAAGCCTGGCGCTTGGCTCCTGCACGGCGGCAGCCCGCGCTACCAGCTCTATCCGCTCGCCGATGGCCGGTTGCTAGCGGTCGCGGCGTTGGAAGAGAAGTTCTGGCGCGCGTTCACCCACCTCGTCGGCCTATCCCCCACGCTCGCCGATGACCGACAAGACCCGGCCGCCACCGAGGCGGCGATTGCCGCGTGGGCGGCGACCCAATCCAGCGAGGCCCTACGGCCATTGCTCAAGGCGGCGGACTGCTGCGCGACCATTATCGCAACCCTCGACGAAGCATTGGTCGATGCGCACTTCGTCGCGCGCGGCCTGTTTGACCATCGCGTCGCAATTGGCGCCCACGAAACGGCCGCGTGCGTGGTCCCCATCGATCCGGCTTTTCGATCGACCGACCTTGTCCAGGCCGCGCCGGTGCTGGGCGCGGCCAATCAGCGCTATGTGTGAGGCGAAGCGGCGGCCCTAACCACGGGCCTCACGCCGCCTTGCCGACCCGGCCGATCTGCAGATCGCGCTGAAAATACAGCATATCCATCGCTGGCGTCTTCAGACCGAATTGGGTCAACATCACAGAGACTTGGCCGCGATGATGCGTGTGGTGGTTGAAGAAATGTGCCAGCGCCTGGCTCGTCGGCATTGCCTCCACCAAGGGCTTGCGCGAGGTGCGGAAGCGGAACGTCGCCGACAGATCGGCCTCCGACATCATCTGCACCATGGCGATGATGCGGCCATCCTCTTTCGCCCGCGCCTCTTTCAGATCGGCGAAGGTGTCGTAGAGGATGATGTCGTCGAGCGTGTCGTAGGGCTCGGGCTCGCCGGCAAACCGCGCTAGCCACACATGGTCGGCGACCAACACGTGGTTCAGCGTGGCGTGGATGGAGCCGAAGAATGCGCCGACATCCCGGTGATACTGCGCGTCATCAAGCTCACCCACGGCGTCCAACACGAGGTCGTTGGCCCATTTGTTGTAGGCGGCATGCATGAGGAAAAAGTCCTTCATGGCGGACATCCTCTTCAAGGTTTGAGCCCCACGGGAGCGGTCGCGGGCAACCGGATCGGTATCTGACAAGTTGATCATGCGGTGCGACAGGTGCCTTGATCAAGATCATCCCGGCGCGCCTGAACATTTTGCAAGCCGCCTCAAGTTTAGGCAGGCGAAGCTCGCTTATCGGGTCGACATCCGGGGTCCGCCGATCTTGATCGCAGATAAGAAACCTGTCTGTCAGACCTTGGCGGATGGCGGCAGGGCGGTTATAGAGGCCGCGGTTTTCATGAACCGGGTGGCCCCGCGCTGGCGCCGTCGCGCTTTCCCGCCGCGCCGCCCTTCACAAGGAAGAGACCATGGCGATCGAACGGACGTTTTCCATCATCAAGCCGGATGCGACCAACCGCAACCTGACCGGCGCCATTAACGCGGTCATTGAGGCGGCCGGCCTGCGCATCGTCGCGCAGAAGCGCATCCACATGACCCGCGCCCAGGCCGAGACCTTCTATGCCGTTCACAAGGCGCGCCCGTTCTTTGGCGAGCTCGTCGACTTCATGATCTCCGCGCCGGTCGTCGTTCAGGTGCTGGAAGGCGAGAACGCCATCGCCAAGTATCGCGAAGTGATGGGCGCCACCAACCCGGCCAATGCCGCCGAAGGCACCATCCGCAAGCTGTTTGCTTTGTCGGTCGGCGAGAACTCCGCCCACGGCTCCGACAGCGCTGAGAACGCCGCGATCGAGATCGCCCAGTTCTTCGCGGGCAATGAGATCGTCGGCTAATAGAGCCGCGTCTTGACCGACAGTCGTAAAAGCCGGCGGCGACGCCGGCTTTTTTGT
>CALSBD010000207.1:0-6226 GCA_943373055.1 Rhizobium sp. Q54 | reverse complement strand
AGGCCTTGAGCCGATCATCGAATAAGGTCAGATCATTAACAGGACTTGGGTCGCCACCATCGGACAAGACATAACGAATGCCTGCCTTTGTCTCGATGATATCGATGAGCCGGCCCTTGCGTTCCTGTTGATAGAAGACAACCATTTTGCCCTGATAATCCTTGAAGCTTATCTTTGAGATCGCATCGAAGAACACAGGATCGCCGGCCGCGAGGAATGCCAAGCGGCGGCAGATGAGTTCCAGCGCTTGGAGTTCGGCGTCCGTCGTGACAATGCCTTTGTCCTGCGTCGATGCCGCTGCTTCGGTGCCCGCGCTCACGTCCGTTGGCAGTTCGGCGGTCACCGTTGGTTTGACCGGCGACCGATTGATGTCGAGTTTCTTGAGAACATTGGCAGTAAAGACATCGGCAAACGCTGACTTTACGATATTGCGATAGGTCTCAATCATGTTTTGCCGAACATGTTTGATGTCGACTTCCTTTAACAAGAACTTTGTAAACTCAAGAGAGGGTTCATTGAGTTGCTCTGCGAGATACCGAAAAATCTCTCGATAGGTAATGCTGCGGCGCGCATTTTCCGATATTGTATCGGGCTTAAATTCGGCCTTGGTGAGCGAATACAAACCTTCAACGATGGTGTCGGTTGATTGATTGCGGTTGAAAACCGTGAAGTCGACGACGAGAAAAGGCTCATCGTCCATCATGTTCGGCTCAACGGAATCGACGAAAAACTCGTACACGATGCCATCCGACAGGATGGCGAGTTTGACGGTCTTTACCGCATTGAAATAGGCCTTCAGTTGACCACGGTCATCTTTCTTAACATTGCCAAGTGATTTGCATTCAACAGCAATACTCGGCTTGCCATCGCGCAGAATCGCATAGTCGACCCGACGTCTAAATTTGTCATTGAAATCTGCGCTGTGCTCCGGCGAGACTTCTGTTGGGTCGCGATCGTCGTATCCCAGGAGCGCGATAAATGGCAGGATCAACGAGGTCTTCGTTGCCTCTTCATTTTTAATGTGTTCTTTGATTCGATTGACGCGGTCGGAGAAATTGAACAACGCATTGCGAAAGTCTTCGATGGACTGCATGGCCGTTCCTCAATTCAAGATGACGATTCTTGATTTTGAGAAAGGCTAACATATTGCAATGCGTGTGCAACTCAAACGTGGGAACTGCCTATAGTGCAGTTCCCCCCCCTCACGCCGCCTTTGTCACCTTCGCCACCAGATCCTCCGGATCGGCGAGCTGGGCGCGCAGGTTGGCGGCGGGCATGGGTTTGCCGAACAGCCAGCCTTGGGCGGTGTTGTAGCCGGCGAGGCGGACGAGGGCGAGTTGTTCGGCGGTTTCGACGCCTTCGGCGGTCGTGGACATGCGAAGCGCCGAGCCCAGGCTCGCGATGGCGTGCACGATGGTCACGCAGTCGGCGTTGGTTTCCATGTCGCGCACGAACGACTGGTCGAGCTTGATCTTGTCGATGGGGAAGCGGCGCAAATAGCCCAGCGACGAATAGCCGGTGCCGAAATCATCAAGCGAGATGCGCACGCCCAGCGCCCGCAGACGGTGGATCACGTTGAGCGCGGCCTCGTCCTCGTTGAGAAGCACCGACTCAGTGATTTCAAGCTCAAGCCGATGGGCGGCGAGGCCCGCGCGCTCGAGCGCGTCAACGACCACCTCGACGAGATCGGGCGAGTGGAACTGCGCCGGCGACAGGTTGATGGCGACGCTCACGTCGTCGGGCCAGCGGGCCGCCTCACGGCAGGCCTCGGCAATCACCCATTCGCCCAGCGGGATGATGAGGCCGATTTCTTCCGCGATCGGGATGAACACGCTCGGCGAGACAATGCCGCGGCTGGGTTCGTGCCAGCGCAACAGCGCTTCCGCGCCGCGGATGCGGCCGGTGGAGAGATCGACCAGCGGCTGATAGACGAGCCGCATCTGATCATTGACGAGCGCATGGCGCAGGTCGAACTCAAGGTCGTGGCGCTCCTTGAGCGCGGCGTCCATATCAAGGTCAAAGAAGCGGTGGCCGCCGCGCTTGGTTGCCTTGGCGGCATAAAGCGCAAGGTCGGCCTTGCGCAGCAATGTCTCGGCATCCAGACCATGGTCGGGCGACACGGCAATGCCGATTGAGGCGCCGACCAACGCCTTGTGGCCGTCAATGAAGATCGGCTTGGAGACCGCGTCGATCAGCCGGCGGCACAGGTCGCTGGCGCGGGCGAGCCGGTCTTGGCCATAGAGCACGATGGCGAATTCATCGCCGCCCAAGCGCGCGACAAGGTCGCCGGGCTCCAGGCAGCCACGCACGCGCTCGGCCACCAGGCACAGCACCTTGTCGCCAAACGAATGGCCCAGCGTGTCATTGACCTGTTTGAAGCGATCAAGATCGAAGCACATCACCGCCAGGCGGCCGTCCGGCGCGGCCTTGAGGATCGACAAGCGCTCCTCAAGCTCTTCGCGGAACACCGCGCGGTTCGCCAAGCCGGTGAGAATATCGTGGCGCGCCAGGTGGCGAATGCGCCGTTCAGCTTGGCGGCGCGCGGTGATGTCTTCGTGGGTCGCCACCCAGCCGCCATTGGGCATCGGTCGCTCGTTGACCTCGTAGGTGCGGCCGTCCTTGAGCTCAAGCAGAAACTGCTTGGCCTCGCCATCCGTCTCGGTCTTCTTGCGATAGGCAAGCGAGGTATCGACGGCGACCCGGTCGGTGAGGCCGCATTCGGCCATGTTGTCGAGGATGCGTTGGAACGGCGTGCCCGGTTCGCGCAGCGCGGCGGGCAAGGCATACATCTCGGCATAGCGCTGATTGAGCACCACGAGACGCGCTTCGCTGTCATACATGCCCAGACCAAGGGTCATGTTGTTGATAGCGGCTTCAAATCGGGTGTTTTGAACGCTGATCTGCTCGCTGGCGGCCTTCAGGTCCTGGGTCATCACGGCCATGTCGGCATGCATGCGACGCAGGCTGCGGTTTGACCGTTCGGTGTTGATGACCAACAAGCCCGCGATCAAAATGAGACCGACGAGCAGCGCGGTGGAGCCCCAATACATGGTCACCAGCGCGGCCTGATCATCGGCGATGCGCTCGGTGGCGTTGGTGAAGGCGATTGACGAGAGGTGGCCAAGCTGCGACCCGACGGGATTGAGCTTGCCGAAGATCTCATGGGCTTCTATGCGGTCGAGATTGTCGTCCATGACGATCGGATCGATCTCGGTCACCACGTCGACAAAGGATTCGTACCACTTCTTGCGCGCCTGATCGCTCTCGATGAACTGGGCGAACTCGCGAAAGCGCATGTCCTCCAGGCGCGAGGAAACAATCTCCATGCGCAGCTTCACCTCTTCATTGCCGACCAGATGGCCACCGGCATAGGAGGCGAGCGCGCCATTGAGGCGATAGAGCTCAATGGCGGCCTGTTGGGCCGTGCGCGAGATTTGCAGCTGATGGAAGGAGGACTCGAGGCGGGCTTGACGCTCGTGCACCAACAGGGCGACGAACAAGGCAGCGATACCCAACAAGACCATGACAGCCGTGGTCATGGTCCGCGACAAGGTTCGATGCGTGGGTCCCCGCCACATGCCCAGATGCGCTCCGCCTCCGGGGTCCTCTCATGTGGCGGTCATTGCACGCCGACGAAGACTAAACCCCTTAAGTTGTTCTTCTATCGTACAAATATTAATAAAATCTGCTGCAACCAAACGGGCGAATTGCCCAAGGGGAAAGATGGCGAGATCGTGATTGGCGAAGGTTCCGCAACGAAAATGAATGTAACCTGCACGTGAATTAACAATGAGCTGAAAAGTCATCGACGGACTACCTGAGGAAACATCACTTTCGGGGCAACTTTCACGCAAAAATCTCAAGAATAGCGCGGAAAAGTGCGAAAGCCGACGCGGCCCGTCAAGGCACGCATCGGCGTTCAAACAGACGTCGATGAGATTGAAAGCCGATGAAAGCGCCGAACTCATCGCATCAGATCGGCGCTCTCGGATTAAGGCTAGGCACAACCGTGTCCAGAAGCCGGTTCCCAATCCCCAAGGATGAGGCGTCAGGCGGCGTCCTTCACCGGGATGCCCTTTTCCTTCAGGTGGGCCTGCAACTCGCCGGCCTGGAACATCTCGCGCACGATGTCGCAGCCGCCGACGAACTCGCCCTTGATGTAGAGCTGCGGAATGGTCGGCCAATTGGCGTAGTCCTTGATGCCCTGGCGAACCGAGTCGTCCTTGAGGACGTCGATGCCCTTATACTTGAGGCCCAGATAGTCGAGGATTTGCACGACCTGGCCGGAGAAGCCGCACATGGGGAACTGCGGGGTTCCCTTCATGAACAACACCACGTCGTTCGACTTCACTTCATTGTCGATGAATTCATGGGCAGACATGACACAATCCTTGAATAGGGGCCGGCCGTGACGTGCGGGCGGCCCGGGTGACGGAGTTATCCTTGAACGGCTTCGGGCGTGTAAGTGGTCAGCGCCAGGGCGTGGAGCTGGCCGCCCATTTTGCCCTTGAGCGCCGCATAGACCAACTGGTGCTGCTGCACGCGCGTCTTGCCGCGGAAAGCGGCCGACATGATCTCGGCGGCGTAGTGATCGCCGTCGCCCGCCAAATCGCGGATCACCACCTTCGCGTCGGGCAAGGCGTCCTTGATCATGCGTTCGATATCTGCCGCGTCCATAGCCATGGTTGATCAATCCTTACTGAAGCCGTTGTCGGGTCCGCGCCGGTCTGACGATGCCCCGACAGCGAAGCGCGTCAGGCCGCGGACATGAACGTCGGGAACCAAGTTTCATGCCGTTCTTTCAGACTTGCAATCGAAATGGCGCGCGCGGCCCCCAGTTTCAACTCCCCGCCGCCCGTGGTGCCGATCCAGGGCGAGAAAACACCGGCCTTCGCGGCACGCGCCAACACGGTATCGACCGCCTCGCGGCGCACGGTGACCACATAGCGGCCCTGGTCTTCGCCGAAGAACGTGGCGGTCGGCGAATGGCCGTCCACCTGATTGACGTCGGCGCCGATGCCGGACGCCATCGCCATCTCGGCAAGCGCCACGGCGAGGCCGCCGTCGGAGCAATCATGCACGGCGGTGGCGATGCGGTCGCGGATGAGCGAGCGGACGAAATCGCCCGCACGCTTCTCGTGGACGAGATCGACGGGCGGCGGAGCGCCCTCCTCTCGGCCCAGATAATCGCGCAAGAACACAGATTGCCCCAAGTGCGTCCCCCAGGCCGCGGGCGCGCCAACGAGGAAGATCGCCTCGCCCGCTGCCACGAAGCCCATGGAGGGCACCACCGACCAATCGGGGATCAAGCCCACGCCGGCGATCGCCGGGGTCGGCAAGATCGCCTGACCGTGGGTTTCGTTATAAAGCGACACATTGCCCGACACGATGGGGAACTCAAGCGCGCGGCAGGCGGTGCCGAGCCCTTCGATGGCGCGCACAAACTGGCCCATGATTTCCGGCTTTTCCGGATTGCCGAAGTTCAAATTGTCGGTCACGGCGAGCGGATCGGCGCCCACGGCGGTCAGATTGCGCCAGCATTCGGCGATCGCCTGCTTGCCGCCCTCGAACGGGTCAGCCTTGACGTAGCGCGGCGTGACGTCGGCGGAGAAGGCGAGCGCCTTGGTGGGGTGGCCCTCCACGCGCACCACACCCGCGTCGCCACCGGGGCGCACGACGGTGTTTGATTGAATGAGCGTGTCATACTGCTCATAGACCCACGCGCGTGAGGCGAGATCGGGCGTGCCGACCAGCGTCAAGAGGGCGTCGGCCACATCGGCCTCGGGGATCGGCTGCAGCGGCTTGGGCGCGGCGGGCATGACCCACGGGCGATCATACTCCGGCGCCTGATCGCCCAGCTCTTTGATGGGCAGGTCAGCAACCACCTCGCCCTGGTGCTTGATGATGAAGCGCAGCGTGTCGGTGGTGTAACCGACGATCGCGAAATCAAGACCCCACTTGCGGAAGATCGCCTCGGCGTCCTTCTCCATCGCGGGGTTGAGGACCATGAGCATGCGCTCCTGGCTTTCCGACAGCATCATCTCATAGGCCGTCATGCGCTCCTCGCGCACGGGGACCTTATCAAGATCAAGCTCGATGCCCAGATCACCTTTGGCGCCCATCTCGACCGCCGAGCAGGTGAGACCGGCGGCGCCCATGTCTTGGATCGCGATCACCGCCCCCGATGCCATCAGCTCCAGGCAGGCTTCCAGCAGGCACTTCTCAG
>CALSBD010000206.1:0-6236 GCA_943373055.1 Rhizobium sp. Q54 | reverse complement strand
TTGCTGCGACGGCGGCACCGTCGCTCGTTTGGGCGGCGATGAGTTCGTCTGCATATTGCCTGACACCGCGATCAATGACGCGAAAGCCATCGCCAATCACATCCGGACACTCGTCACGAGGTCTTCGATCAGCCCCTTTCAGTACACGGTGAGTATCGGCGTTTCCGGAGGCGCTGCAAAGTCCGGTAGCCTGCACGGCGAATTCCTAAAGTTCGCTGATGTTGCCATGTATAAGGCGAAAGCGAAAAGAGTTCGGATTGGAAAACATCGGACCCGAAATTCTCGCTGAGAGGTCACGGACGCTCGAAAGCCGTTTGCTGAGATAATCGTCCCCGTCCAAAGCAAGACCAGTTACACCCTACAAAATCCGTAACCCCTCTACGTCCAACGCCTGCCTTTTCATTCCTGGAATTGGCTGATAAACACCGCG
This sequence comes from Rhizobium sp. Q54, assembly GCA_943373055.1. Classification (GTDB taxonomy): domain Bacteria; phylum Pseudomonadota; class Alphaproteobacteria; order Rhizobiales; family Ancalomicrobiaceae; genus CALSBD01. The sequence continues at coordinate 5,806 of CALSBD010000206.1, read as the reverse complement.
CGCGTGTGGGTCGGGTGCCTCGGGGGAGGTGTTCGGGCCCTTGGCCGGCGGGCAGGGGCCCGCGGGTGCCCCAGATCGAGGAAACATCCATGGCGAAGATCAAGGTTGCCAATCCCGTCGTCGATCTCGACGGCGATGAGATGACCCGCATCATTTGGCAGTACATCAAGGACAAGCTGATCCTGCCCTACCTCGATCTGCAGATCGAATATTACGACCTCGGCATTGAGTATCGCGACAAGACCGATGACCAGGTGACGATCGACGCGGCCCATGCGATCAAGAAGCATGGCGTCGGCATCAAATGCGCCACCATCACGCCGGACGAAGCCCGCGTGAAGGAGTTTAATCTCAAGCAGATGTGGAAGTCGCCCAACGGCACGATCCGCAACATCCTCGGCGGCGTCATCTTCCGTGAGCCGATCATTTGCCAAAACGTGCCGCGCCTGGTGCCCGGCTGGACGCAGCCGATCGTCGTCGGCCGTCACGCGTTCGGCGACCAGTATCGCGCGACCGACTTCAAGTTCCCCGGCAAGGGCAAGCTGACGATCAAGTTCGTCGGCGAGGACGGCACGGTGATCGAGAAGGACGTGTTCTCCGCCCCCGGCGCCGGCGTCGCCATGGCCATGTATAACCTCGACGATTCGATCCGCGAGTTCGCCCGCGCGTCGATGATGTATGGCCTCATGCGCAAGTGGCCGGTGTATCTGTCGACCAAGAACACGATCCTGAAGGCCTATGACGGCCGCTTCAAGGACATCTTCGAAGAGGTCTACGAGACCGAATTCAAGGATCAGTTCAAGGACGCCAAGATCACCTATGAGCACCGCCTGATCGACGACATGGTCGCCTCGGCGCTGAAGTGGTCGGGTGGCTATGTGTGGGCCTGTAAGAACTATGACGGCGACGTGCAGTCCGATACGGTCGCCCAGGGCTTCGGCTCGCTCGGCCTGATGACGTCGGTGCTTTTGACCCCCGATGGCAAGACCGTCGAGGCCGAGGCCGCCCACGGCACGGTGACGCGTCACTATCGCGAGCACCAGAAGGGCAAGGAGACCTCGACCAATTCGATCGCCTCCATCTTCGCCTGGACCCGGGGCCTCGCCCATCGCGCCAAGCTCGACGACAACGCCAAGCTGGCGCTGTTCGCCACCACGCTGGAAAAGGTCTGCGTCGACACCGTCGAAGCCGGCTACATGACGAAGGACCTCGCGCTGCTCGTCGGCGCCGATCAGAAGTGGCTGTCCACCATCGGCTTCCTGGAAAAGGTGGCGTCGAACCTCGAGATCGAAATGGGCAAGTGGGCCTAAGCGCCCTCGCCTCTCAGACATTGAAGCGGCGGGCCCACGGGTCCGCCGTTTTTCTTTCAAGCGCAGCCTATTGCACATCCCTCACGCGCTATCATCACCGACCAGCAGGCGCGACGAAAGGCCTTATCGAACAATTGACAGTGCAAACGTGCAACCGCTACGCTTTGACTTCAGGATAAACGGTGGAGTGGGCGATGTTTCATTTGTATCGTCGAGTGCTATTGCTTCTCGCGCTGGCTGCCGCACTCGCAAGTTTTCTTGCATCTCCCATCTCAATCACTGCGACCAGCGCGCAGACCGCGCAAGACACGGAACCGCTGGCATTGATCTCAGCCTTGTACAAAGCGCCCAAGGACATCACGGCGCCGAACCAGCGGCAAAAGTATTTGTCCCGTCAACTGACCAATCTCCTTGAGGCCGATGATAGCGCGGCGAAGAAAAATAACGAGCCCGGCAAGCTGGACTACGATGTCATGAACGGCAGCCAGGACTTGGTTAAATACGGTAATGTCAAAACGAGCCTCACCAGCAGCACGCAAGACCAGGCCTTGGTAACCGTTCAATTCAAGAACACCGCTTTCAATGATCCCTCCGCGCCGATTGAAACCGTCCGATATGAATTCCGGAAGGGCGATCGTGGCTGGCGGATCACCAACATCCTTTATGCCAACCATGATCTCCTGGGCACACTCAAGTAATGGATAAGGGACGGCGGCGAGGCGCCGGTGTCGCCACCCGCGGCGCTGGGGGACTTAGCAGGTCTCACCCCGCCTCACCGATCGCCAGCGGCAGTCCCTCGTCGCGCCAACCGGTGATGCCGCCGATCATGACTTTGACCGGGCGGCCCAAGGTGGCCAGGCGCAGCGCGGCCTTGTCGGTGCCGTTGCAGTGCGGCCCCGCGCAGTAGACGACGAACAGCGTGTCATCCGGCCACTCGGCCATGCGCCGCGCGGTCATCTTGCCGTGCGGCAGATTGAGCGCACCCGGCACATGGCCCGCGCGATAGAGATCCGGCCCGCGCACGTCCAACAGCACGAAATCGGCCGTGCTCGCGGCCATCGCCAAATGAACATCAGAGCAATCCGTCTCGAAGGCGAGCCGGAGCGCATAATGCAGGGCGACATCGGCGGGGGCAGCGGGAGCGATTTCGGTCACACGGCTGGGCATGGAGGTCTCCTTTGCAGTCTTTGACGCGGTCGACCTTGCCTCACGCCGCGCATCAAGCGAGAGTGGCAGGAATGACAAGTAACGCTCCAATCCTGCCAAGTTCGCCCGCGACAACCGGTTCGCTGGTCGCCGTCCTCGCCTATGACGGGCTGTGCACCTTCGAGTTCGGCGTCGCCTACGAGGTTTTCGGCCTGCCGCGACCGGAACTGGGGACGGCGTGGTATCGCTACTCGGTCTGCGGCGTTGAACCGGGTCCCTTGCGGGCCGCCGGTGGCTTGACCGTGACAGCCGATCGCGGCCTTGACGTGCTGGATCAGGCTGACCTCATCATCGTGCCGGGCTGGCGCGCGATCGACGCACCGGTGCCGCCGCCCTTGATCGAGCGGTTGGTCGCGGCGCACCGGCGCGGCGCGCGGCTGATGTCGTTATGCTCCGGTGTTGCGGTGCTGGCAGCGACCGGGCTGCTTGATGGCCGCCGCGCGACCAGTCACTGGCGCTATGTCGCGGCACTCACGGCGCAATACCCCGCCATTCGCTTTGAAGCGGCCGGTCTCTATGTCGACGAGGGCGACCTCTTGACCGCTGCCGGCAGCGCGGCGGGCATTGACCTTTGCCTCCATGTGGTGCGGCGAGACCACGGCGCCGAAGCCGCCAACAGTGTTGCCCGCCGGCTGGTCGTACCACCGCATCGGGCCGGCGGGCAGGCGCAGTTCATCCCAGCGCCCGTCGCGCGCGACCAAGAGGCCGGCCGGCTTGGCGCGGTGATTGAGTACATGCGCGCCCGGTTGGCCGAGCCGATCACGGTGGCCGCGCTGGCCCGTCGGGCCGGCATGAGCGAACGAACCTTTCACCGTCGCTTCCAGGCCTTCACGGGCGAGCCGCCGGGCGAGTGGTTGACCTCGATCAGGGTGGCGCGCGCCTGCGAGCTGATCGAACGTGTGCCCACCGCGCCCCTTGATGAGGTGGCGATGCTGTGCGGTCTAGGCAGCGCGGGCAATCTGCGGCAGCAGTTCCGCGCGCGCCTCGGCATCACGCCCAACGCCTACCGGGCGAGCTTTTCCGGCATAGCCGCGCGGGACAGCGCCCGCTAAGGTGCGGCATAACCCACTCACGTGCGGCATAACAAGAATCCCGAGGAGATGCCGGAATGACCGCCCCCCGTTCTCTCATTGAGCGCCTGAAGAACGACGAGACGATCCTCACGTCCTGGATCGGCATTCCCGAGCCCCTGATGGCCGAGCTGACCGCGCGCGCGGGCTATGATGCCGTGACGCTGGATATGCAGCATGGCCTATTGGATCCCGTCGCCGTCATGCGCGGCGTCACCGCCGTGCGCCATGTCGGCATTCCGCCCATCGTGCGGGTGCCCGTCGACGATTTCGCCATGGCCAGCCGTGCGCTCGATTTTGGCGCGGAAGCCGTCATCGCGCCGATGATCAACTCGGTCGACGACGCCCGCCGCTTTGCCGATGCCATGAAGTATCCGCCGATCGGCAAGCGCAGCTGGGGTCCCACCCGCGCCATGCAGCTCACCGGTGTCTATGATGGCAACACGTTCTTGAAGGCCGCCAACGCCAACACGCTCGCCTTCGCCATGATCGAGACACCCGCCGCCCTGGCCGCCTTGGACGAGATCTTGGCGCTGGACGGCATCGACGGCGTGTTCGTCGGCCCCAGCGACCTGTCACTGACGCTCGCGCAGGGCGCCAAGGTCGATCCGATGAGCCCGGAAAACGAGCGCACGATCGCCGAGATCGGCCGGCGCACCAAGGCGGCCGGCAAGTTCGCCGCCACCTTCGCCATCAAGCCGGAAACCTGCGCCGTATATCGCGCATTCGGCTATCAGATCATCGCCAATGGCAGCGACACCAGCATCATCGCCGCCGGCTCGGCCACGCTGTTGAACACGGCGCGAGCGTTGATCGCTCAGGCCTGAGCGGGGTGGTCTAAAGCAACCGGTCCCTCAGCATCGCCCACGTCGGCAACGGATCACCTAGTGCGGGCGTGGCGGCGTGGACACCGCGGGCGATGGCGCGGGCGACGGTGAGGGCGGCCACGTGGCCGATCTCGGCGAGCTCCGCGATCCGCTCGCTGAGCGGCCGCGCGCCCGTCGACAGGGCGAAAACGATGTCGCCATCCATCGGCGTGTGCGCCGGCAGGATCGCGCGCGCGAGCCCATCATGCGCCATGGTGGCGAGCCGGTGGCACTCAGGCTTGGTGAGGGCCGCATCGGTCGCGACAATCACCAACGTGGTGGACGCGGGCGCCTGGGCGAACCGGCGCGCATGGCCCTTTAGCCTAAGGTCTGTCGCGGCCTCAGGCCAGGATGACGGCACTCCAAGCCCACCAAACTCATCGCCACGCTCAAACGGCGCCGCCCAGAAATGCGCGGTGTCGCCCACCGTCACTGTGCCGACTGGATTGACCGCGGCGAGCGCTGCAACGCGATGACCGGTGGAGGTCAGCGCCGAGGCCGAGCCGAGCCCGCCCTTGACTGTTGCGGTGAGTGCCCCTGTGCCCGCACCCACCGAGCCCTGCGCGATGGGTCCGGGGCCGGCAGCAAGTGCGGCCGCGCGGCCAAGCGCTTGATAGGGCGACGGATCGACCCAGGATTTATCCCCCCCGTTGATCAGATCAAACAGCGACGCTTGCGGCACGATCGGCACCGTGACGGGTCCAACGCGAAAGCCGCGCCCGCGCTCTCGCAGCACGCCTTGCACACCCCCGGCCGCATCCAGCCCATAGGCCGAGCCCCCCGAGAGGACGATCGCATCGACCGCCTCCACGGTGTTCCACGGTTGGAGGAGGTCCGTCTCCCGCGTGGCCGGCGCGGCACCCTGGATCACCACCGAAGCGACCATGGGCCGCTCGCACCAGACAACCGTCACGCCCGACTTCAGCCGTGCGTCGGTCGCGTGACCCACCGTGAGGCCGACGATATCGGTGATGTCGTTGTGATGGATCATGGGGCGAACCAGTCCTCGACGGCGAGCGCTGCCACCCGATCGAACTCCCGGCGGTTATTGGTCACCAGTGTCATCCCTTCGGCAAGCGCATGCGCGGCGATCAGCGTATCGAGCGGTCCGATTGGCGCGCCCCGACGCTCCAGATCCGCCCGGATCACACCATAGTGCGCCGCAGCGTTGGCGCCGAACGGAAGAATGGGAACATGGTGGAGGAGCGTATCAAGAAGTTGGATATTCTGGTCGGGGGCCATGGACTTCCTCGCACCGAAATAGAGTTCCGATGCAACAATACTGGAAATGCAAACGGCTCGTTGGTTCTGGACCCACTTCAAGGTGGCGGCTCGTGAGCGTCGACGGAGGATT
>CALSBD010000205.1:0-6253 GCA_943373055.1 Rhizobium sp. Q54 | reverse complement strand
GAGAGTATCCCGCGTTGGGGATAACTTAGGGAGAAACAAAATGGCATTGCGATTAAGCCGTCAGGATTGGATTAACATTTTTCCAAGTGCACCGTCTACAATAATTGACGCATTTGTCACTCATGTCTCAGTAATGGAAAAAGCTGGTATCATGGATTCACAAATTCGAATTGCTTATTGTTTAGCGAACGTTGAACACGAGTGTGGTGGATTTACGATTAAGAATTTAACCGAGAACATCAATTATTCTGCAAAGCGAATGGCTGAAGTCTGGCCAAATCGATTTAACTCGGCAAATGACGTTGTAGCCAAGTATGGGAGTGCATCGGGATGGCAGCTTAAGGCCTTTGATGATATTTACGGCGGGCGGATGGGGAATAGAAAAAACACAAATGATGGATCGCGGTATATTGGACGCGGCGCTCCGCAGATTACGGGCCGTGGCGGATATCGTGAAATTGGAAAAATTACCGGTTTAAATTTGGTTGACAGCCCTGAATTGGCGACTGTTCATGACAATCAGCCTGCAATTATTGCAGCTTTCGTGCAATGGAAGGGCTTGAACAGTGTTGCCGATACGGGTGACTTTAAAGGGTATGTAAAGATTTGGAATGGCGGCCTCAATGGGTATGCCGACCGCAAAGAAAAATTGAAAGGCAACGAGCCGATCTTGTCGCGCCTTAGCCACGTGGCCACGATTACACCAAAACTGAAGAATTTAAAGTAGAGAGTGCGTTTGAGATGATGGTTCTGAGGGTACTTGCCTGCTAACGCGATGTTCATGTGAGGTGCGTCGATGCGGTAACGTCGTATTGACGCGCCTCATCAGCTTTGGATATCTGCTCACGTCGCGTCTGGACTTTGCATCTCCGCAGAGCGCAATGATAAAATCGGACTCATGCGAGCCGGCATCAGAAAGTGTAAACCGACTCTTTTGATCTAGAGGGCTGCAAAAAAGGGTTCACGCGCTGACTTGATGGCGTAACCTGTAGGGTTATTGTCCAGCCCCGAGATAGCCATGGTCAGGCGGCTTGTCGAAATGGCTCGTCACACCCACCCGCCGTCTACAATGTGGGTCTGTGCGGTGATGGCGCCCGCCTCTTCGGAGGCATAAAACAACACCGCGCGGGCGATGTCGTCGGGCACCAGGCGGCGCTTGAGGCACTGGCTTTGCATCAAGGCGGCTTCAGAGGTCGGCGTCAGCCACATCTCGATCTGGCGCTTGGTCATGATCCAGCCAGGCAAAACGAGATTGACGCGGATATTGTCGGCGCCCACTTCCCGCGCCAAGGCTCGCGTGAGCCCGACGCCGGCGGATTTCGCGGTCTTATAGGCGACGAACGCGTCCCCGGACGCGAGATAGCTCGTCGAGCCCATATTGACGATCGAGCCGCCCCCCAGCGCGCGCATGTCGGGGATCACCGCTTGGGCGGCGAAAAACAGATGGTCGAGATTGGTCGCCATCCGCTCGCGCCAATAGTCCGGCGTAACGCTCTCCAGCGTATGCCGGTCATCCCGAGCGGCGTTGTTGATGAGGATGCTGATCGGCCCCAGCGCGGCGCGAATCCGCCCGATCGCCGCTTGCAGCGCCTCGATATCGCGCAGATCAACCGCCTCGAACCGGGTGGCCGCGCCCAGCTCGTCGGCGAGCGCCGTGCCGGCGGCGGTATCCAAATCCAGAAAACCCACCTTGGCGCCTTGGCCCGCGAACGACCGCACGACCGCCTCGCCAATCCCGCTCGCGCCGCCTGTCACCACCACGGTCTTTGACGCCAGATCCGGATATATCGCGCCCATCGCCTGCCCTCCCACGCCGGTGTCCCCCGGCTATCGGTATCAGCGATAAAGCGAGGCGGGGGGTTGTCAATGGTGAGAACCGATGCTGTATCCGCGGGCCGTCAAACGATCCCGGGCGGCTCAGCGACGGGCTCAAGTGCGTTGTTAAAATCATGTACGGCGGTATTACGCCAATATCTACGACCGGGCCGCAAGCTGGATGAAACCGCGCAGGGTCGTCGCCAAGGTCGAGTGGCATCCGGGAGTACTTTATCTGCGCGCCGGCGTCATCCTTAGCAGCATGGCGCGACCGGCGGGATTGGACTGGCCAGAGGCTAACCCTATCATCAACCTTTCGTCCAAGAGCTGGTCAACGGGTGAATGTGGGTTAATCTTCCTTCTCATCCGACCGAGGACGTGCCAAGAAAAGTGAGCGGCAAAGGTCATAACAAGCGGTGGCTTGGGTATTTCGGCTTTGTGCTTATCATATTTGTCTCAATGCGAAGGGTAAGCCGCACCTGATGAAACGTGTCGTGGTTTCAGGCCTGCCGCGCAGCGGCACAAGCTGGACGGCGAAGGCTCTCTCATTCGCACCCGGTTTTACGTATTATCGCGAGCCGGACAATTCGGATTTTGTCGCGGGTGCGCCAGGGCCTGACTACTGGAATCTTTACCTCAGAAAAGGTGACGAACACCCCGTTTACGGGCCGCACATGGAGCGCGCCCTCAGTGGCACCATCGCCAACAGCTTCACCCTGTTCGAGGATTTCGGCCCCCTCGTGAGCCGCATGCCCGCACAGCTGCGCGGGATAGCCGACCACTGGCCAGCGCTTTACTTGCGCAAACCCAACGTGCTGGTGAAACTGATACGCTCCAGCCTGGCGCTTGACTGGATCGCGGGCCGCTATCCTGCGAGCCGGATCGTCAGCCTCGTTCGTCACCCGGTCGGTCAATTCGAAAGCTACCGGAAGCAGGGGTGGGAGCCTGGCGACCTTACGGGCCTGTTAGCGGATGAGCGGCTGGCCATCGACCATCTTGCGCCGTTCGTGGAGCATATCCGCGCAGCCAAAAGTTTTTGGGAGCGTGCAGGCGCTTTCTGGGGCGCTATCAATTTCGTCGTCTACAGGCAGGCGCAGGCGGGGGGTGCGCACAGCGTGCTACCATTCGAGTGGCTGTGTATGGATGCTCCCGTCCACATGCGAATGCTCTATGATCACCTTGGCCTCGAATGGACGGCAAAAGCCGAACATTTTGTAGATGCCAGACAGGGTGGGGTGGACGGCGATCCCTACTCGCTCATACGCGACAGCCGCGCGCAAATCGACAAATGGCGCAGCACTGTTGCGCAGAAGGATGTCGACGCTTGCCGCGCCTTTGCCGAGCCATTCGGCTTGCCTGTATATCAGGAGTTTGACCCGTGGCAGGCGCTGCCGCTCTGGAGTCCAGGCGGGCAAAGCAACGCAACGCATCGTGTTTAGACACTCGCTTTGTGATCTGCGGACAGGTTATTTATGCACCCCTCCTGAAGTCAATGATTGAGGGTAGTCCTGCGGGAGCTGCCCTTTTTCGTGTTGCGTGGACACAGACGGTTGGTGCTTTTCGACCAATCCCAACCTGGCTACCACCCGCCCACGTCGCTTTCGCAGCCGTCTTTCGAGCTTTTCATTGACTTCCCCGTGGCTCTCCTGTAGCCACCCGCCATTCGCGAGAGGCCGGGGGCACCGGCCGATGGCGCGATCCGAGGCTATTGACGATCGGACGACAGGGGCGGGCGGCACAGGCCGACACCTCAAGGTCGTTCACCGTGCGGGCGTGTCCCGCGGATCAGGCGCCGCCCCGGCGGTCTGATTTCTCTTTTCAAAGAGGCGATATCGTCTTGCAAGTCCGACGGGATTTCACCTTTCGAGGTGAAGCCGATCGGCGCCGAAGGATGCGTGGTGGAATGTAAGGAAGAGATCCATGTTCGCGGTCATCAAGACCGGTGGCAAGCAATACAAGGTCGCCGCCGGAGACGTCATCAAGGTTGAGAAGCTCGAAGGCCAGGCAGGTGACCTGATCGCCTTCAAGGAAGTGCTGATGGTCGGTTCGGCCGACGCGGTCACCGTTGGTGCGCCCCATGTGGCCGGCGCCACCGTCGCCGGCGAGCTCGTCGAGCAGACCCGCGGCCCGAAGGTGATTTCGTTCAAGAAGCGCCGCCGTCAGAACTCCAAGCGCAAGCGCGGCCATCGCCAGGACCTCACCATGGTCTCGATCCGCGAGATTCTGACCGGTGGCGCGGAGCCGTCGGCGATCGTCAAGTCCGCCTCCACGGACGAGGCGGGCGCGGTGTCGGAAGACGTCGAGCTGATCGCGGGCATCGGCCCGACCTTGAAGAAGAAGCTCAACGCCGTCGGCATCACCACCTGGAAGCAGGTGGCGGCTTGGACCGACGAAGACCTCGCCAAGTATGACGAGGAACTCGCCCTGCGTGGTCGTGCCACCCGCGAAGAGTGGGTTGAGCAGGCCAAGGAGCTGTTGGCCGGCAAGCCGCCGCGCGCCAAGGTCGATCAGGCCAAGGCGAACGACGGCGAGTGATCGCGGGCCCGGCTTCGGCTGGGTGACGCGCGCATGCCACATCGGCGTTTGCCGCACGCAACGCCGGACGCGAACGGGTTGACGCGACTGCGTCACTTCGTTCATAAGACATCGACCGGCGCTCACGGGCGCCGACCCCGTTTCTCGCGCGCGTCACATGGGGTGAAGCGCGTGTTCTGACCCCAGGCTGTCGAGGCGCCACTGCGCCGCCGGCCGGATCGATCGAAGGAGTTCATCATGGCTCACAAAAAAGCTGGCGGCTCGTCCCGCAACGGCCGCGACTCCCATTCCAAGCGCCTTGGCGTGAAGAAGTTCGGCAGCGAAGCCGTGCTCGCGGGCAACATCATCGTACGTCAGCGCGGTACCAAGTGGCATCCCGGTCTCAATGTCGGCCTGGGTAAGGACCACACCATTTTCGCGACCTGTGATGGCACCGTGAAGTTCCAGGCCAAAGCCAACGGTCGAACCTACGTGAATGTCGTGCCGCAAATGGCGGCAGCAGCGGAATAAGACCGGCGATGCGTGATCTTGTCGCCGGTGTCCATCGAGACCCGGCGACCAAGCGGTAGCGGCCCTTCCAGGGGCTCGACGGGGGAGATGGACAAATCAGTCCTCTCCCCCGTTCGCGTTTCATCCCTGGAGTTCGTCTCACCGTGGAGATCAACAATGTCGTTCCGCATCAGCGAAGACCACATCGCCGCCCTGCCGTTCGAAGAGCCCGACAGCGCGGCCTCCGACGATCCCTACAGTAGCCTGGCGCTCGAGACGGAGCGCCTTGTGCTGCGCCGCCCGACCACGGCGGACGCACCCGCGATCGCGGCCTTGGCCGACGATCCGGCCATCTCCTCCAACCTCGCGCGCCTGCCGCGACCCTATCGACTGACCGACGCGACGAGCTGGATCGCGCGCCAGCATCCGCGCTTGGAGCCTGGATTCGAGCTGCTCGTCCTGGTCAAGTCGCACGATGGACCCGACCGGCCGATTGGCGCGGTGGGCGTCACGCCGGATGCCCAGGGCAAGGGCCTCACGCTTGGCTTTTGGATCGGCTCGGCCTATTTGGGCCACGGCTATGCCACCGAGGCCGCCCATGCCGCCGTTGACCTTGCCTTCGAGACCTTGCCCATCACGCGCCTTGACGGCAGCTGCCGAGTGACCGCGTTTGGCGCGCGGCGCGTGCTCGAAAAGTCCGGCTTCCAGTGGGTTGGACAGGGCATGGCGCGGTCGCAGGCGATGAATGCCATGCTCGCCGTCGACCGCTTCGAACTGCACCGCAGCGTCTGGCAAGCCATTCGCGCCTGGGGTCGCACCCGGCCATTATCGAGCCGGATGTCATGATTGACCGTCTGACGCCACGCCTTTTGCTGGAACCGCTGTCGCTCGCCCACGCGCCGGCGTTCCAGCATTGGCTGGCGGACGAGGGCATCGCCCGCATGACTGCGTCGTTCCCGCACCCTTATCCCGACGGCGAAGCCGAACGTTACATCACAAGCCGCACCGCCGGCATGGACCCGAACCGGCCGACGTTTTTTGCCGTCCTGCATGCGGGCGCGCCAATTGGCGGCGCCATACTGTTTCGCCGTGCTGGCGCCACGGCCGGCCCCTGGGAGATCGGCTATTGGATTGCTCGGCCCCATTGGGGGCAGGGCTATGCCAGCGAAGTGGTGCGCTGGTTGGTTGCCTATGCCTTCACCGTGCTCGGCGGGGAGGCAGTGAGCGCCCTGGTCGCCACCGATAACCCCGCGTCCGAGCGGGTGTTGGCAAAAGCGGGCTTTGTCGCTGTCGGGGAGACAACCGGGCCGTCCCGGGCGCGCGGCCACGATGTCGCCCTTCGCGTTTGGGAACTCGCTCGCTCAGTTTCTGAGTTCGCACCCTCTTTTCCAGTGCCCGGTTTCCATGTCTTGGC
>CALSBD010000204.1:0-6277 GCA_943373055.1 Rhizobium sp. Q54 | reverse complement strand
GACAACTTGCCCTCGATCTGGGAGAATGCGATTTCGGCTTCCACGAGGTCGTTGCGCGACACCGCGCCCACTTTGTTGAGGCGGCGCAGGCTTTCCACCTGCTGGGTGATCAGATCGCGTTCGCGCTTGGTGTTTTGCCAGCGCGATTTCAGCTCAGCGAGCTCGAGCTCCTTCTGCCGGACCTGGTCATCGAGGATACCAGCCTGCTGCTCGAGCGCCGCCTTGCGGGTCTGGAACATGTTGGCTTCCGCGTCGACGATCTGCGGCACGTCGTTGACGAGTTCGGCGGGGAACGACAGCGTGGGCGTGCCGTCGATCTCGGCCTGTAGCCGAGTCATCCTCACCCGCCGCGACTTCATCTCAAGCCGCGCCTGGGCCAGTTCGGCCTCCCACAGGCTATTGGTGATGCGCAACAGCGGTTGCCCGCGCTCCACGAGATCGCCCTCGCGGACGAGGATTTCAGTGACGATGCCGCCTTCCAGGTGCTGAACGATCTGGTTTTGCGTCACCGGGATCACCCGCCCCGTGCCGCGCGTTACCTTGTCGAGCGTGGTCGACGCCGACCATACCAAGAAGCCGAACATCCCACCTGCGATGGTGATCAAGAACAGCGCGTGCGCATCCCGCGCGATCCGGTCGCAACGGCGTGGATAAAGCGAATCGGTGGCCGGGGCGGGGCCAACGGACGCGATCGATGACACGAGCGAACGGATCGACACGGGCGGGATACTCCTCAATTCCCGCTCATCATGGCGCACGCCGGTTTACGCGCTGTTAATCAGGAGTTTTTACCGTGCATTAACGGCCGCGCGCCTGTGCGTCGGCTGGAGCGGGCACGCGCGTGCGTGGGTGAAACGAATGCCTTTCGGCCCCTTCAAGTCCTGGCTGTCCGACGATCAACCGACGGTCGCTGTCGACCCCGCCCGCTTGGCCGGCGATCGACGGCGCGCTCGCGTGTTGGGTGAGGACCGGCCGCCCGAAGGCCATGTGCTCGCTGATGTCGCCCGGGTCGCCAGCTTGTGGACCGGGCGCCCTTACCACGTGGCGAGCGCCGACACGGCGGTGCCGTCGCCGGAAACCTTGATCTCGGCTGCCGAAGAGTGGGGTGTTGACGTCACCTTCGCGGAAACCGCGTTGGAGGCGATCACCGACACGCAGTTTCCGTGCGTCATCCTTACGGTGAGCGGCGGCAGTCGGGTGCTGACCGGGCGCGGCTCCGACGGCGCGCTGGAAGTGCTGGCTGGCGATCGCAAGGTCTTTCTCGACCCGGCCACCTTGGCGCCCGACTATGCCGGCGTGGTGTTCCTCGTGAAGCCGCGGCTCGCGCCGCCCTCAAAGCCGCTCGAATTTGCCCCGCCGCTGGTCGAGCCGACCAACGACGCCGATGTGATCAAGGCCGGCTTTGAGTTCTTCAAGGCTATTGCCCGCGAGGCGTTCGACAAGCATCGCCGCCTGTTCGCCTTGCTCCTGTTGGCCGGGTTGATCTCCAACCTGTTGACCCTCGCGCTGCCCTTATTCTCCATGTCGGTCTATGACCGCGTGGTGCCGCATCTGGCGTTTGAGACCTTGTGGGCGCTGGGGCTCGGCGTGCTGGTCGCCATCATGGTCGATTTGGCCGTCCGCTTCGTGCGGCTCAAGCTGGTGGATGCCATTTCGCTGGCCGTGTCGTTGAAGCTGCAGGCGCAGCTTTATCGCCGGCTCGTCACCTCGCGTCTTGACGCCACGCCGCGCACGCCGGGCACCGCCGCGCAGGTCGTGCGCGACGTTGACACCATGGCGCAGATCATGCCGTCGATGGCGGTGGGCACCTTGGTCGACCTGCCGTTCTTCGTCCTTCTGTGCCTGTTCCTTTATGCGCTCGGTGGCCCGATCGTGCTGGCGCCGATCATGGGCGTGGTGCTTTTGGTTGTCGTTCACATTCTCGCCCACCGCGCGGCCCACGAGGCGAGCGCGGCCAACGGCCAGCATTTGCGCACCCAGGTCAATCAGATGGCCGAGTCGGTTGCCGCCATTGAGACCATCAAGGCGGCGCGCATGGAACACATGCTGATGGACCGCTGGGAGCGCCACACCGACCAAGCCGGCTTCTCCGCCCACCAGCTGCGGCTGTGGACCGGGTTTGCCAGCACCGCGTCCATGGTGGTCACCCAGGTCGTCATCGTCGCGGTGATCATGATCGGCGTCTATCAGATCAGTTTGGGCGGGATGACCGTGGGCGCGCTGGTCGCGTCCACCATTATTGTCGGTCGCGCCTTGGCGCCGATCGCGGCCCTCATTGGCCTCTTCGAGCGCGCCGCCCATCTCGCCCGCTCGGCGATTGGCGCCACCCATATGCTCAACTTACCGGTCGAGCGCGGCGGCGATCGCACACGCGGCACGGCGAAGACGGTCGATGGCCGCTTCGACCTCACCGGCGTGTCGTTCAGCTACACCGGCGACGCCCGCCCGATCCTGTCGGAGATCGACATCCACATTGAGCCGGGCGAGCGCGTCGGGTTGATCGGCCGGGTCGGCAGCGGCAAGAGCACGCTGTTGCGGCTGCTCGCTCGCTTCCACGATGCCTCCAGCGGGTCGTTGTTGATCGATGGCTTTGATGCCCGGCAAACGAGCCCGCGCGAGCTGCGCGAGGGCATTGGCTATATGCGCCAGGACCCCGCCCTGATTGACGACAGCCTGCGCGCCAACCTCACACTCGGCTTAGGCGATGTCGATCGCGAGACGTTTGATCTGATCGCCGAGGTGTCCGGCGTGCGCGACTTCGCCGCCCGCCACCCCAAGGGCTATGGCCTGGAAGTGGGTCCGCGGGGCGAGCGGCTGTCGGGCGGCGAGCGCCAGATGGTCGCGCTCGCCCGCACGCTGATGGCCCGCCCCAACGTGCTATTGCTTGATGAGCCGACCGCGGCCATGGACAACACGCTGGAAGCCCGCGTGGTCAAGCAACTGAAGGGGCATGTGGGCGATCGCACCTTGATCATCGCCACGCATCGCGCGCCGGTGCTTGCCCTCGTCGACCGGCTCATTTGGCTCGACAATGGCCGCGTGCTGGCCGATGGCCCCAAGGACGAGGTGCTCAAGCGCCTGGGCTCCGCCGACGCCGCGCAACGGTCGGCGTGAACGAGCGTCGGCCGTTCGGCTTAACCAAATACCAACCCTAACCCGCCACACTGCGACCGCGGGCGAGGGCTCGCCTCACACGAGCGGGTCCTATGTCCGGCAGCAGCGGCGAAGAAGAGGAAAACTATTGGCCGGGCTACGTCGACGCCTTGACCACCATGGTCATGGTGCTCGTGTTCGTCATGATGCTTCTGGCCGTCGTGGTGTTCTCGCTGTCGCAGAACGTCTCAAAGGTGCTGATCGAGCAAATCGTCAAGGTGGTCGATCCAACCGCGAAGTTTGATCCCAATGCCACCGCCGAGCAGATGACGGCGAAGCTTATTGAGCGGATTAAAACCAGCACGCCGCCCCCCACCACCAACCGCCCCACCGATGCGCCACCGGGTCCGCCCATCGATGCCAAGGCGGTGCCGGAGACCAAGATCACGGCGAACGAGGTCGAGGACGCGCCCGAGACCACCGAAATCAAGGCGATGTCGGCGCCCGCCATGCTGACGCTGACCTTCCCCAAGCGCACCACCAAGCTTGACGAGAAGACCGCGGGCGAGGTCGACGCGTTCGCGAAAGGCTCGGAGAACGTTGCCGCCGCCGGACTGGTCGAGATCCATTCGATCTCGTCGCCCCAATCGGGGTCGGTCTCGGAAGCCCGCCGCCTGGCGTATTATCGCGGCATGCTGGTGCGCGCCGAGCTCGTCAAAGCGGGTGTGCCGCAGGCGAAAATCAACCTGAAGATCGAGATCGGCAGCGACGCCTCCGTCGAGGACACCGTCAAGGTTTATGCCAAGCCCTGAGCCTGTCGCGGCCCGATCGCCGGCCCTATCACCCCCCTGTGAACCGCCAAGCGCTGGCCGCGACCCACGGTCGGCCCCAAATATGCTTGTGTTCACCCCTGGATGCTGGTTCAACAGACCTTAAATATATGTCAGGCCGCTGAGGCGGTTCGGCCGCGGCGGAGAGGTCGCCGGACATGAACGAAATTCTCAATATCTACAACATCATCTTCCTGGTTTTGGCGGTCGCCATCTTCTTGCGTCTGCGCAGCGTGCTCGGCCGCAAGACCGGGGCGGAACGCAATCCGTTTGATCCGGTGCAGACCACCCGTGACCGCGCCGAAGCGCCGGCCGACAATGTCATGCCGTTGCCGCGGCCCGATGCCGCACGTGCGCCCGCGCGCGCTGAGGGCAACGAGGACGTGGTGCCGGCCAAGATCGCGCCCGCCGGCAGCGCGCTCAACGCCGCGCTCAAAAGCGTGATGTCGGCGGACCGGTCGTTCGAGCCCGCCCACTTCCTCGGCGGCGCCAAGGCGGCTTATGAAATGATCGTGCAGGCTTACGCGGCCGGTGATCGCAAGACGCTGAAGATGCTGTTGGCGCCGGAGGTCTATGAGGGCTTCGTCGCCGCCATCGAGGACCGCGAGGCCGCCGGCCATACGGTGGAGTCGACCTTCGTCGGGATCGACAAGGCCGAGATCACCGAGGCCGCGCTCAAGGGCTCGTCGGCGCAAATTGGCGTGCGTTTCGTCAGCCAACTCATCACCGTCACCCGCGATGGCGCGGGCGCGGCGGTTGATGGCGATCCCTCCAAGGTGACCGAGGTGATCGACATCTGGACGTTCGCCCGCGATGTCACCTCGCGCGATCCGAACTGGAAGCTGGTGGCGACGGAAGCGGCCGAATGAGCGCGTCCGCCCGCGTGGGGGGCAACACCCCCACGCCCGACCCTGCCGTGGCCGCTTTGCGGCCACTTGCATTTTCCGACCTCGCCGGATGGTCCGACGATCGCCACGCCGAGGCCTTCGCCGCTTTTCACCGCTCGGCCCAGCGCATGGCGCGCACCCCCCATCGCACCCGGGCACTCGGCATTGATGGTGCCGCTCTCGCCCGCGTTGGCGCCGCCGCGCTGGACCTAGCCGCCCCTGATGATGGCGCCGCCCGCCGGTTCTTTGAGCGGCACTTCATCCCCCATCTCGTCGAACCTGCCCAAGGCCGCCCGTTCCTCACCGGCTATTTCGAGCCCGAGGTTGATGGCGCGCTTGCCCCCTCCGCCCGCTTCCCGGTGCCGCTGTATCGCCGCCCGCCTGATCTCGTTGACATTACCGACGCCAATCGCCCCGTCGGCTTTGACCCGTCATTTGCCTTTGCGCGCCAGACCGCCACGGGGCTGACGGTCTATCCCGACCGCGCGGCGATTGAAGCGGGCGCGCTGGCCGGCCAAGGGCTCGAGCTGGTCTATGTGGCAAGTCACGTTGAGGCGTTCTTCATCCATGTTCAGGGCTCCGCCCGCATTCGCCTCGCCGAGGGCGGCCTGTTGCGCGTCGCTTACGCCGGCAAGACGGGCCACCCTTACAGCTCGATTGGCCGTATCTTGGTTGCCCGCGGCGTGGCGCCGGCTGAACAGATGACGGCCGATCGCCTGCGCGCCTGGCTGGAGGCCGATGAGGCGCGCGGCCGGGCGCTCATGCAAGAAAACCGCTCTTTCATCTTTTTCCGTCCGCTCGACGGTCTTGAAGACCATTTGGGCGCGGTCGCCGCTGCCGGGGTGCAGATCACGCCTGGCCGCTCGCTGGCCGTTGACCGGTTTCTGCACACGTTCGGCAGCCCGATTTGGCTCGAAACCGACCTGCCGACCGGCCCCAACGGCGCGGTAGAGCCGATGCGTCGACTGATGATCGCGCAAGACACCGGCTCGGCGATCCTGGGGCCGGCGCGGGGTGATTTCTTCTATGGCTTGGGCGACGAGGCCGGCCGCCTCGCGGGCTTGACGCGCCACCAGCCGGAGCGCTTCGTGGTGTTCGTGCCATCGGGGGGCTGAGCCATGGAGGGCCGGCGCGGCAAGCGGCATCTGAGTGAGACCGAACGCGGCCTGTGGGACAAGGTCGCGCAAAGCGTCGCGCCGCTCAAACCCCGCCGCATCCGCAAGAAAGCCGCCGCCCTCGCCGCCGCCGCCGCCGCATCTGAGCCTGCCGCGCCGCCCATGGCCCCACCCGAGGTCGCCCCCGCCCATCCGCCTGTGCCGCACCACCCGCCGAGCGCGCCCAAGAAGCCGAAGAAGCCGATGCCGGCGATCCCGCCGCTCGCGCCCGTCGAGCGCCGCTTGATCCAAAAAATGGTGCGCGGCATCGAACCGCCGGCCGAGCGCATCGACCTGCACGGCATGACCCAGC